>JAUSNM010000041.1 GCA_030645535.1 Gallionella sp.
GGGGGGGAGCGGCCTTACTGGCAGCAGAATATGCACCAGAGGGACGTCGCGGCTGGTTCGGCATGTTCCCGCAACTGGGGCCGCCGGTGGGTTTCCTGTTAGCGGTTGGCAGTTTTTTGTTTCTCTCGCAATATCTCACCGATGCACAATTTCGCGCATGGGGCTGGCGCATCCCGTTTCTGGCCAGCGCTGTACTGGTTATCATCGGTCTTTACGTGCGCCTCAAGCTGTCTGAGACGCCCGTATTTGCCAAAGCGAAGCTGGCACACCGTCAAGTTAAACTGCCGGCAGTTGAACTGTTCACCCGTCACGCCGTGCCGCTGGTGCAGGGTGCACTGGTCATGGTGGTGTGCTATGCGCTGTTCTATATATCCACGGTATTTTCACTGAGCTACGGCACCGGCACGCTCGGTATTCCCCGCCCGCAATTCCTGTCCATGCTGTGCGTGGCCGTGCTGTTCATGGCCGCTGCCACGCCGCTCTCAGCGTTGGCGGGGGATCGTTTCGGCCGGCGACAGGTCATCATCACGGCCGGTTGTGCAGCGCTGCTGTCAGGCTTTCTGCTCGAACCTGCGTTGTCCAGCGGCTCAATCTGGCAGATTACCTCTTTCCTTTGTCTCGAACTGTTCCTGATGGGCGCGACCTTCGCACCGATGGGCGCCTTGCTGCCTGAACTGTTCCCGACACAGGTGCGATATACCGGTGCGGGTGCCGCCTACAATCTGGGCGGCATACTGGGCGCATCGCTCGCCCCCTACATCGCTCAACAACTGGTGCTGCACGGCGGTTTATCCTGGGTGGGCGGCTACATTTCTGTCGCCGCCGCAATCAGCGTAACAGCCGCCCTCTTTATGCGCGAAACACGCGACAGGGAATTGACATGAAACAATCCATAGTCAAAACAGAAGACCGAAAACCGCAAACTGAAAACTTGCCTCCCGCAATCTTTTTGATGGGTCCTACCGCCAGCGGCAAGACGGGCGTTGCTGTCGATCTGGTGCAGGCTCTGCCGGTGGAGATCATCAGCGTGGATTCGGCGTTGGTCTATCGCGACATGAATATCGGTACGGCCAAACCGGATGCAGCAACACTGGCTGCTGCCCCCCACCACCTGATTGACATCATAGACCCGACCGAGGCCTATTCCGCCGCCGCGTTTCGCCGCGATGCGCTGGCGCTGATGAAGGACATCACGGCGCGCGGCAAGATTCCGCTGCTGGCAGGCGGCACGATGCTGTATTTCAAGGCTTTACGTGAAGGGCTGAGCTCGTTACCGATGGCCGATCCGGCGGTACGCGCAGAACTGGATGCACAAATCGCCCTGCATGGCGTGCCCTGGTTACACCGGGAACTGGCGGCAGTGGATGCCGAAACTGCGGCTCGCCTCTCGCCCAATGACACGCAGCGCATCCAGCGCGCGATGGAAATCTATCGACTCACCGGCAAACCGATGTCCGAACTACTGAAACCCTCTCTCCTGGAAGGAGAGAGGGGTGAGAGAGAGCGGGACGCAATCCTGCCCTACCGTATCACCTCTATTGCGCTGACCCCCTCGGATCGCAGCGTATTGCATCAGCGCATCGAAACTCGCTTCAAACAAATGCTGGCGTCGGGGCTGGTTGAGGAATTGCAGGACTTGCGACAAAAGTACGCCCTGCACCCCGAACTACCGTCGATGCGCTGCGTCGGTTACCGGCAGGCGTGGCAACATATGGAGGGTGAAATCAGCGCGGCGCAGTTTCTGGAAACCGGCATCATCGCCACCCGTCAGCTCGCCAAACGGCAACTGACCTGGCTGCGTTCCATGCCTGAAAATGTGGAAATTGACTGTCTGGCGGACAATCTGACCCGGCGAGTCCGTGACGCACTACGCCTTTAAACTAAAAACGCATTTTCTTACATGAAGTGGTTCTTGCAGAGTTATTGCCGAATGGCAATAACTCGCAAAATCTGCGTAATCTGCGGATTGAACTATGGTTTAAAAGATCATTACAATCGCGCCGGCACCTCACGTGTTTCCTGCAGCGCCTGCCGGAAGTGGTCACCGGCTACCGGAAAAACCAGCCAACCAACTGAATCTGCGCACAAAATCTGTACTTTTAACGTAGAAATTGCCAGCCTGCAAACCTGAATTCAGGTTCTATATACATGGTACTAAGCTCAGCGTATTATCATCTTCAGAAATTGATACGCGGGGTGATTGCAGTCAATTTTTTTAACGCTATATGCTGCATCTTCTGCACTCCCTGAAACCGGGTCAACATGTGCAAAACAGAACTATTCATTTGGCGTGGATAAAAATTATGCATGTTAAAGCTGCTTCGCCAGGGCAACCGGGTGCGATGGAAAAATCCATACCGGCATACTTCATCAAGCCTCCAGGGCGCACTGAATCTGGCAGGCTACTGCCCTGATATGCAAAGTCAATTCCAGCTGCCGGAACTGGAAACTGATCGCTATGTCGAGGCGGCTCAGGTCGATGCACTCTTTGTGCGCGCGAAATTTGTTTTAGCCACCAATATTGCTATCCCCGTCGTCGCGGTGATTTACCTCTGGACTGATGTTGCGGCTACCCGATTGTTAAGCTGGTTGATTGCAATCGTTGTCATCACGTTGACCCGATTTTTTTTGATTGCTCGCTATCAGCGCGACTCAGACAAGGCAAGTCATCTGGATTATTGGAAACGAGTGACCTTTTGGGGCGCACTGGCCTCCGGGCTGGCATGGGGTGCGGCTGCATTGATTTTATTCCCGGACAATTCGCTGACTGAGCAGGTATTCGTTTTATGCATGCTGGTCGGAATGATGGCGGGCTCATCTGTCTCCTGGAGTGCCTATTTTCCGGCGTTCATGGCTTTTTTCATTCCGGTTGGCGCGCTCACGCTGGCGAGATTGGCCTGGGAAGCATGGTCCGGACGCGACGGGCACTGGCTGTTTGCCGGATTGATCCCGATGCTGGTAATTTTTTGCATGGCACTGTTTGCTTTTGCACGCAATTCCAACCAGTCATTCGGCTTGCTGTTACGCGCAACAGAAAATTCAATCCGCAGCGAACGATACAAGTCATTGTTTGCCAGTGCAAAAATCACGATGATGCTGATTAATCCGCAGGATGGGCAGATCGTTGACGCAAACACGGTGGCCTGCGAATTTTATGGTTATCCGGAAGAGCAACTGCGGCAGATGTCGGTTATCGATCTGCAGGTGCAGCCGGACGGGGATATTTTCCCGAGAGACGGCGACGAGGTGGTCTGTCATCAGTTACAACAACGCACAGCATCAGGGGTTATTCGTGATGTCGAAGTCTATTCCGGAGCTGTTCGGATGGCTGATTCCAGACTGCTGTTCTATATAGTTCATGACATCACTGAGCGCAAGGAGCTGGAGCTGAAACTGAAGCTTGGCAAACTCAGGCTGCATACCATGCTCGACAACATGCCATTCATGGCCTGGCTGAAAGACACAGATGGACGCTACCTCTCGGTCAATCATCTTCACGCGCAGAGCACAGGCCTGGGGCATCCGGCTAGTGTGGTGGGCAAGACCGATGCACAAATCTGGCCCGCAGTACTGGCGGAAAAGTACCGCGCAGATGATGTACAGGTAATGTCCAGCCGGGAAAAGCGCGAAGAAGTGGCAGTCGGACCGGATGATGGACACTGGTATCTGACCGTCAATGTGCCGGTAATCGATGAGAACGGTGAAGTGATGGGTACTGCCGGTTATGCTCAGGATATTACCGATCGCAAGCGGTTCGAAGATTCCATGCTTCTTGCGGCTTCGATCTACCAATCCAGCGCTGAAGCCATCATGGTGACAGATGAGCGTAATTTGATTGTGGACGTGAATCCGGCGTTCACCCGCATAACCGGATACACACCGGATGAAATCAAGGGGAAGAATCCCAATCTACTCCACTCAGGGCGGCATGATGAGGAGTTCTATAAACAAATGTGGGGTGCCATTTTGACGCAGGGTCATTGGCAAGGTGAGTTGTGGGATCGCAATAAGGATGGAAATATTTGCGCCAAATGGGTAACCATCACCCTCATCCGGCGCGATGACGGCAGTGTCCTGCGACATGTCGCCCAGTTCTCCGACATTACCGAAAAAAAGAAACAGGATGAACTAATCTGGCAGCAGGCCAACTTCGACACCCTGACCGGTTTGCCTAACCGTCGCCTGTTCCGCGACCGGCTTGAGCAAGCGATCAAAAAGGCGCACCGGGCGGACGGGCTGTTGGCGTTACTGTTCATTGATCTGGATCGTTTCAAGCAAGTTAACGATACCCTGGGGCACGACATGGGGGATTTGTTGCTGGTCGAAGCAGCTCGCCGCATCATTGAATGCGTACGGGAAACGGATACCGTTGCACGACTGGGCGGGGATGAATTTACCGTCATTTTGCCCGACTTTGGCGACCGTATCCGGCTCGAAAAAATCGCGCAGCACATCATCGATCAACTCAGTCAGCCATTCATGCTGAAAAGCGAAAATACCTACATTTCTGCCAGCATAGGCATCTCGCTCTACCCGGGTGGCACGCCGGATGCGGATAGCCTGCTGCGCCATGCAGATCAGGCGATGTATGTGTCCAAGGCTGAAGGACGCAGTCGATTCGGCTACTTCGCAGAGTCCATGCAGCATGATGCAAGGGAAAAGTTCTCGTTGACCAATGACTTGAGGCAGGCGCTGGCGCGCAATCAGATGCAGGTGTTTTACCAGCCTATTGTCGATTTGGCGAGTGAGCGCATCATCAAGGTCGAAGCGTTGTTGCGCTGGCACCACCCCGTGCGCGGCACGATCACGCCGAATGTGTTCATTCCATTGGCCGAAGAATACGGACTGATCGTGGAGATCGGGGAATGGGTGTTCCGTCAGGCGATTGCCGATATCTGCCGCTGGAAGCTAAAATACGGACGCATCATCCCGGTTGGCGTAAACAAGTCGCCACTCCAGTTCCTTGAAAAATCCAAGGGGATGAGCTGGCCGGAATTACTGGATGAGCAAGGGCTACCCGGCAATAGTATTGTGGTGGAAATTACCGAGGGTGTGCTGCTGAAGGAAGCAGACGAGGTAAAAAGACAGTTGCTGGAGTTCAGAAACCACATGATTGAGGTATCCATAGATGACTTCGGCACCGGTTTCTCGTCACTGTCTTATCTGAAGAAATTTGCCATTGATTACCTGAAGATAGACCGTTCATTCATCAGTAGTTTGTGCGAAGATCAGAACAGCCGTGAGCTGACTGAGAGCATCATTGCCATCGCTCATAAATTGGGTATCAAGGCCATTGCCGAGGGGGTGGAAACTGCAGAGCAGCGCGACTTGCTGCGCAAATTTGGCTGCGATCTGGCGCAAGGTTTTCTGTATTCACGCGCAGTGCCCGTTGCCGAACTCGAAGCGTTGCTGGAGAGTATTCCTCCGCAATAGCCGTCAGACTATTTCCCAGATTGAACCACACGCCGACGCCGGGTGTTAAACTGATTCAACTTGAAAGACTTCAGCACACCATGACACAAATCACGCCACGCATAATTCCGCCAACCGCCCTGCAACATTTGACTGAAGAAGGTTTTCCGCCTGCCATGGCAAAAATCTTTGCGGCGCGCGGCATCACTGATCGCCTGCAACTGGAAACATCCTTCGCCCATCTGCTGCCTTTCGATAATTTGAAAAATGCAAAAGAAATGGCGCGGCTGCTGGCGGATGCGATTACGGCGCAGAAAAAACTGCTGGTCATCGCCGACTATGACTGCGATGGCGCGACAGCCTGTGCGGTGGCGGTGCGCGGCTTGCGTACCTTCGGTGCCAGCGTCGACTTCATCGTGCCTAACCGTTTTGAATATGGCTATGGCCTGACCCCGGAGATCGTTCATCTGGCGGCGCAATCCGGGCCTGATATTCTGCTGACGGTAGATAACGGCATCGCCAGCGTAGACGGCGTGGCAGAGGCCAATCGACTGGGCATGCAGGTATTCGTCACCGACCATCATCTGCCGGGAGACACACTGCCTGCGGCTGCCTGTATCGTCAATCCCAATCAGCCCGGCTGCACCTTTGCCAGCAAACATTTGGCGGGCGTGGGCGTGATGTTCTACGTACTGCTGGCGCTGCGCGCCGAATTACGCACAAGAGGACAGATGACTGACGAGCGCGGGCGAAAACTCGTTGAACTGCTCGACCTGGTCGCGCTGGGCACGGTCGCCGATGTGGTCAGGCTGGATCAGAACAACCGCATTCTGGTGCAACAAGGACTGCTGCGCATCCGCGCAGGGCGTGCTTGTGCCGGCATCAACGCGCTGTTGCAGGTATCGAAAAAGATGCCTGACAAGGTTGTCAGCCTCGATCTGGGCTTCACCGTGGGTCCTCGCCTGAATGCGGCAGGACGTCTGGACGACATGAGTCTGGGTATCAACGGCTTGTTGACCGATGACGCAGCTTATGCCATGCAGATTGCAAGCGAACTTGACAGCCTGAATCGCGAGCGCCGCAGCATCGAGACTGACATGCAGGACAGCGCGCTGGCGGTGCTCGAATCCGTCAACCCGCACGACAATTTCAGCCTCACGCTGTTCGATGAAACCTGGCATCAGGGGGTGATCGGCATCCTCGCCTCGCGCTTGAAAGACAAATTCCACAGGCCGGTGATCGCCTTTGCGCAATCCAACAATGGCGAACTGAAAGGCTCAGGCCGTTCCATCGCAGGCCTGCATCTGCGCGATGCGCTGGATCTGGTCAGCAAGCGTCACCCGGAACTGATCAAGAAATTCGGCGGGCATGCGATGGCGGCAGGATTGAGTATTGCTGAGGCTAATTTTAGCGCCTTTGTCGCAGCCTTCGAGCAGGTTGCCGGCGAACTGCTCAGCCCGAACGATCTGGCACAGCGCATCGACACTGATGGCCCGCTGGATTCCGCCGGCATGACGCTGGAAGCCGCGCGCCTGCTGGACGAACAGGTCTGGGGCCAGGGCTTCCCCGCTCCCCAATTCGACGATGATTTTGAGGTACTGAATCAGCGCGTGGTAGGCGAGAAACACCTGAAGCTGCGCCTGTCCACGGATGATGGCAATACGATCGACGCGATCCTGTTCGGACACAACGAACCATTGCCGGAATATATCCATGCCGTATACAGCCTGAGTATCAATGAATACAATGGCAATCAGAGCCTGCAACTGATCGTTCGGCATTGGGAGTGAAAAGCAGAAGTCAGGATTCATGCCGCAAGGGCATTCCCACGCAACAACGCAGCCAAGACTGCTGTTGCTGAATGAAGGATTCAGGATTCAGGATTCAGGATTCAGGATTCAGGATTCAGGATTCAGGATTCAGGATTCAGGATTCAGGATTTTAGACTGTATATTTTTGATTAAGATATTAACTCAACATACTGATTAATATAGTTGTTTAAATTTACCAAGATTGGACGCGTCGATGAAATCAATGTGCCAAAGGCAAAATTTGACAGGCCGCCTCCCGGCTGTAACTGAATCCAGAATCCTGCATCCCGCATCCTGAACACAATATGGGAACCGGTTTTCTGCAAATCAACGGCATCGAAGCCTTGCCGCAGTTCATCACCAGTCTCGCCATCGGACTGCTGATCGGACTGGAACGCGAGCGCAACCCATCAGCCCGTGCCGGGCTGCGCACCTTCGCGCTGGTCGCCGTTTTCGGCACGCTGGCAGCATTGCTCTCAACCAAACTTAACTCACCCTGGCTGGTGATCACAGGCCTGATCGCCGTCGCCGGCATGATCATCGCGTCCTACATAAACAGTCATGATGACGACCCCGGCACCACCACGGTAATCGCCTTGCTGCTCTGTTACGGACTTGGCGCGATGATCTGGTATGACATGAGCAAACTCGCGGTGATGCTGGCGATCGGGGTCACCGCCCTGCTCTATTTCAAGCCCGAACTGCGCGGATTCTCGCAAAAACTCACGCGTCGCGATCTGGTTGCCGTGCTGCAATTTTCCGTGCTGACCTTCATCGTGCTGCCCATCCTGCCCGATCAGAATTACGGCCCTTTTCAGGCCTTCAATCCATACCAGTCATGGCTGATGGTGGTGCTGATTTCCGGCATCAGTCTGGCAGGTTATGCCGCACTGCAAATAGTGGGCACCCGTTATGGCGCGCCGTTGCTGGGATTTTTCGGCGGCATGGTGTCCAGCACCGCGACCACGCTGATCTATGCAAAACACGGCAAACTCAATCCTGCGATGTCCTACCTTGCCGCCTCGGTGATCGTGATTGCCAGCCTGGTCGTCATCCTGCGCCTGATGGTGGTCAGCGCCGTACTGGCTTACGGCACCCTCCCAAGGCTGATGCCGGTGCTGGCAGCAGGCTTGCTGTTCGGCCTGATCGTCGCGCTGTATAACTGGCGCAAGATGGACAAAGCCACCGAGCTCTACATCCCGGAAACATCCAATCCTGCAGAACTCCATACCGCCATCGGCTTTGGTTTGCTGTATGTCGTGGTGTTGCTGGGCACGGCCTGGATGGAAGATCTTGCCGGCAGTCGCGGTTTATATATCGTCGCCCTGGTATCGGGGCTGACCGATGTGGACGCCATCGTGCTGTCCAGCCTGCGCCTGTTCAATCTCGGCAAGCTCTCCGAACATCAGACCGTCACGGCAATCGCCATCGCCTATCTGTCCAACCTCGCCTTCAAATTCACGCTGGTTGTTTCGCTGGGCGGAAAAAGTCTCGCCAAACATGTCTCCGTCGGCTTCGGTGCCATCGCTTGCGGGATTCTGTTCGGCCTGTTTGCGCTATAATTGCCAGCTTTTCAGCACGCACAGCTCAGGACAAAATCATGGAAGTCGAACAAATCAATTCACTTAACAATCAATTGCAAGACCTGGCCTTGCGCAGCGCCGAATTACGGAGGTATCTTTGACTACGATACCAAACAGGAACGCCTGACCGAAGTCTGCGAACTGGCCGAAGATCCGGCCATCTGGCAGGATGCCAAGCGCGCGCAGGAACTGGGCCGCGAGCGCAAGATGCTCGAAGGCGTGGTACTGGGCTTAGGCAAAATACGGCAAGATCTGTCCGATGCGGCCGAGCTGTTTGAAATGTCGCAAGAGGAAAATGACGATGAGTCACTGAACAGCACCGCTGCCGACATTCAGGACATCGAGCGGCGCGTCGCGGAAATGGAATTTCGCCGCATGTTCAACCACCCGATGGATCCGAACAGCTGCTTTATCGATATTCAGGCAGGCTCCGGCGGCACCGAGGCGCAGGACTGGGCCTCCATGCTGATGCGCATGTATGTACGCTACGCCGAGCGCAAAGGCTACCAGGTGGAAATACTGGAACTGTCCGACGGCGAAGTCGCCGGCATCAAGGGTGCATCGATCAAGATCATCGGCGAATACGCCTTTGGTCACCTGCGTACCGAGACCGGCGTGCATCGACTGGTTAGAAAATCGCCGTTCGATTCCGGCAATCGCCGCCACACCTCGTTCTCCAGCGTGTTCGTCTATCCGGAAGTGGATGACTCGATCGAAATCGACATCAACCCGGCCGACCTGCGTGTGGATACCTATCGCGCGTCAGGCGCGGGTGGTCAGCACATCAACAAGACCGACTCGGCGGTGCGTATCACCCATATCCCGACCAACATCGTGGTGCAATGCCAGAGCGATCGCTCGCAACACCGCAACAGGGCAGAGGCGATGGCGATGCTGAAATCGCGCATGTATGAAGAGGAATTGCGCAAACGCAACGAAGAAAAACAGGAAATGGAAGACGGCAAGACCGATATCGGCTGGGGACACCAGATCCGTTCCTACGTGCTGGATCAGTCGCGCATCAAGGATCTGCGCACCAACCATGAAGTTGGCAACACTCAGGGCGTGCTGGACGGCGATCTGGATGACTTCATCTCGGCCAGTCTGAAACAAGGGGTATAACGGCTCATCGGCTAAATCATCGCACCCCGAACCGTACCTGCAACAATAATTACTTGTTGATCAGGTAATTACAATCTGTTCTTACAGGTCTTTATGCAGTCCGGTCAGCGTAGCCGCCTGAGCCGGAACAGCCCGTTGATGTCGCTGTCACTGCTGAAATACAGCGCGCCGTCCGGTCCGATCGCCACACCCGCCGGACGCGCCCGGCGCCGGCCATCGGGCAGTTGAAAGCCGGTGATCAGATCATCCACACGTATCGCACGCCCGTCCTGAAAGCGCACCACCGCGATTTTCGGCGCGCGGCGCGTAGCGGCACGCCCGATGAAACCGCCGCCGGGCTGCGTGCCCCATGAACCGTGCAGGGCGACGACAGCATCAAATTCCAGCCGCACATCCATTGCGCCCCCGGGCACAAAAGCCATACCCAGCGGCGCATTGCGCGCAGGAAAAGTCGCTGCAGGTTTTGTCACTTCTTCAACGGGTCGCGGCGGCACGCCAGCCACACAATCATCGCGCAGCAGCTGTTTGCCGTCGAACTGAAACCACGGCATGCCATGAAAAGAACCGGGCGTTAGCCTGCTGAAATATTCCGGCGGCTGATCGTATCCCAGATGATCCGGCCCGTTGTTGCTGGCGAACAGCACACCGGTCTGCGGCTGCCAGTCGAACCCGACCGGATTGCGCAGCCCCGAGGCAAAAGGCGCCCAGTTTGCTTTACCGCCGCCCTCATGCAACACCAGCACCCCGCCGCGCCGTTCATCGAACGCATAGCCCTCACCCAGATACTGATCGCTGCAATTGCGCTGAATACCCAGACTCACATACACCCGCCCGTCCGGCCCCACCCCGACCGTACGGCTGTCATGCCCGCCCCCGCCCGGCAAAGCCGCAAGCAACACCAATGCATCCGGCGCGATTGTGGACTGCCCGGGCCGGTACGGCGCGCGATACACCCCGTTGGTGCGCGCGATCAAAATCTCGCCCGGCCGGAACGCAACGCTGTGCGGATAATCGTCCAGCTGCACCAGCACTTCAGCCCTGCTATAGGGAGGGGGCAGGCGATACACCTTGCCGGACTTCGAACCGGCGAACAAATCGCCGTTGGCGGCAAAGGTCAGCATGCGCGGCGCCTCCATGCGGCTGAGCAGCTCCAGCAGGTAACCTTTTGGCACGCGCACCGTCATGCGCTCCCCGTCCAGGGCCAGCGTCTGTTCCTGATAGTCCAACGATTGCGTGCCTGCCTGTACAGGCGCCATGGCAAAGCACAGGCCTGCCATACCGTAAGGCATCACGCGGGCAAGCAACCACCGTAAGAAATCGTGATTCATCATAATGGGCTTTCCGGATTGATTGGTTAACGTGAATCTCGCGCAAGCGATTCGTTCGCACCCTCGCTCGCAAAGCGGGAGAGGGTTGGGGCGAGGGAAACGGGCATGGCTGATTCATTATCAGGGGTTGCACCATTGCCATGCCCGTTAGTTTGCCTGTCTGAAAATAATTCAAGCCTGATCATTTAATTTTCAAAAGCCGCAGCCGATTCAGGTGGCTTCGGTGCGCATCGGCACCGGCTCCTGCAAAGTCCCGCCGGTTTCGATGCGCTCGTATTCCGCGATCACCTGTGCGCCCAGCAACAGCAGCGTGGCGGCCACTTCCAGGCTGAGCAGCACGATGATGGCCGTCGTGAGTGAGCCGTACACCACGCTCACTTGCGACAGCGTGCCAAAATACCAGCCCAGCGCCAGGCGGATCAATTCCCACAGCAGGCCCGCCGTAGTGCCGCCGATCAGCGCGTGCAGCGCCGACAGGCGGCCGACCGGCATGAAGTAGTAGATCCCGGAGAGGAGCAGGATTTCCCCGATCACGCCGGCAACGTAGATCAGCAGGCGCGAGGGGCCGCTCAGCGACCAGCTATGCCCCAGGATAACGAGGTTCTCGCCGCCCATCGTCACCAGATCGGCAATCACAAACGTGCCCGCGAACAGTGTCGCGCCGATGAAAACGATATAGCCGAAGGGCAGCAGCAGTGACACGAGGAAGTGCCGCCTGCGTTTTTGCACGCGGTGCAGGAAGATCACCGAGATCGCGTTCTCCAGCACCCTGAAGCCTAACGAACTGAAGAACAGCATCGTGATCAGCAGCACCCAGCCGATCACTGCGCGGTGATCGAGGAACGCCCGCAGCTCCTCCACCACCGCACTGCCTTCGCCCGGCACCACGTATTCCAGTGCCCGGCGCAACGTCGCCAGCAGCACTTCCTGATCGATCACTTGCGACAGCGCGATCACCATCAGGATCAGCAGCGGCACGATGGAGAGCAGCGCGTAATAGGCCACGGCGCCTGCAAGCAGCAGACCCTGATTGGCCTGAAACGCTCTCAGCACCCGGAGCGCGAAGGCGAGCGGGTTTTTCAGGACATGGACTATGCGGGGGTTGATGAGCTTCATGGCCGGGTTGATTCTATCGCGGCGTGCTGGCGGCTCTTGTGCGATGCCGCACATTACGCATAAAAATGTCGGGCACGGGTATTGTTGAAGCGGCTAACGGGTTTGCTGTGCATTGCGCCATTTTTTCAGCCTGACGGGAAGATCGCACGAGCGAACCAATTGCGGTACTGTCCGGGCAGACCGGTGCGGAACTTTTAGCGGCGGCAACCGGTCTGAAAAGCCGGTGTGATCCATTCAAAATTTTGGCAAGGAATTCAATGATGAAAAGTTTTTTTGCAGCGATATCGCTGGCGCTACTGGCCGCTTGCCAGAGCACGCCCAGGCTGGAAGAGGACGCAGTCCACGTGAGGTTGGCGACAGTGGTGGACAGGCATGAATTCACTGCGGTGGAGCGCAAGCAGGCGCAAGCGGGCAGATCCCGCGACAGCGGCGTCGGCGGCGGTTTCAGCGTTGGCGGTGGCACGGGCGGCGGCTTCGGCGGGATGATGATGGGCATGGGCGGCATGATGGGCAGCCGGCACGACAGACGCGATGAACCGCCGCAGGTCGCCCGCGGCGCGAACCGTTATACCGTGCAGCCGCCGGGCAGCAATGAGCGCATCGAAGTGATGAGCTACGGGCAATACAAGGTGGGCGATTGCGTGAAAGTACTGGCTGGACACCCCACCGCGTATCCGCGTTTCTTTGAGCTCAAGCCGGGTGAACACTGCGAATAGCGCCTGTCCGTCAGAGTGGTGACTGGCGCATCATCGCGACTGCGATCTGCCGGCAGAATTGCAGCGCTTGTTATGGAGTGTGGACAGCTTGAGCCACAAGACGCACACCGGAAGCCGCGCAAACGCGGTCTCACCAGCAGCCGAACATGGCCGCATAAAACACCGGTTAGTGTTTGAAATCGCGATAGAAATTTTCGTGGGGGCCGATGGCTTCCAGACAAACCAGTTGCACAGCATCGTCCAGCGTATAACCCAGCAGATAGAGTTGACCCTGGCTGCGAAATTTATGGACAAACAAGTCAGCCAGATCGCCTTTTTTCCGTTCGCCGACAGAAGGATTTCCGGCGACAACTACGACTGCATCATCAACATCGGTCGCAACGTTGTCGTGCAGTTTTTTGTACTGACGGGCAAATCGCCGCGTCTGTTCAACCTTGTAACTCATGCACGGCGACTGCGTGGCACAAAGGGTGTGGCCTGCTCGCGCGGTTCACGCATCGAGGCCAGTGCTTCCGCCACGAAACTAACCGGCAAATCCGGATTGTCGAGTGATGCACGACCGACCATAGCCCAATATTCGATTTGCCCGGCGATGGTGCGGTGTTCAACCTTCGCCTCGGTGCGCGCCTGCTCGTACAAGGTGTCGTCGATTCTGACCGGCATTCCCATCATTGCTCTCCCTATAACTATTGCTACAAAAGTAGCGACATTCTAAACCTGACAGAATGAACATGGCAATCATCATCGGCATAAGGCGAATTCCGATAAAGCCGATCCTGGCTGTTGGAATCACAATTGGACAGGATATACCTGCATGGCTGCACATACGATGGCAACCCGCCAGTCGGCGTCGAGTAAAGTTGCCGAGCAATCAATCATTTCTCTACGTTATCAACGCATACCGTGCGTGCAGTTCTTCCAGCTCTTTGCGGATAGCACATCGGCTGCGTTTGTCAGCCGAAACCTGAAATGCGGGAACACGGGTCATTGCGCCACTTTCTCAGCCAGGCGGGGTTGAATCGTTGATTGATAATTCAAGCGTATTGCCTTGGCCACTGATGAGCCATGCAACCAGTTCGCCGATAAACGCATCATCGTCCGGATGCTTTTTCCGGCCTTTCAATGCACATCCCCAAACGATAGCAACCCGCCAGCCAGCGTCGAGTAACTTTTGCCGTGCAATTACATCCCTCCGGACATTGCCATCGATTTTATTCATCCAGAATTCTGTTCGTGTTTTTGGAATCTTGAACAGATGGCAATGATGAGCATGCCAGAAGCATCCATGAACAAAAATTACTGCCCGATATTTCGGAAGCACTATGTCGGGACGTCCGGGCAATTTACGGTCATGCAGCCGATATCGAAATCCCAGTGCATGCAAAGCCTTCCGCACGCGTACCTCTGGTTGCGTGTCTTTATTTCGTATTGCCCGCATATTCTTTGAGCGGACTGACGGGCTGTGAACATCCACGAAGAGTTATGCTTTCTTTGAAAGTTTCAGGATTACACACTTTTTTACTTCTGTAATTTTCGGCTGCATGAGCTTCGCTGCTAAACCCGGCTTTGCTGTTAGATTTTTCCGTAAAGTCCAAGCAACATAGGCATTATAATGTTCAACTGGTATCTTTCTTCAGATACAAACCATCATGCGAAAATGCGTTTCGGTGTCAACTATACCGATCACTTCTTGTAACCTGGCAACAATTTCTTATTAATGTAACAGCATGCTCCAAAATACACCTATTCAAATTGTTGATCTTTTTGCCGGACCCGGCGGGTTGGGAGAGGGTTTCTCTGCCCTTGAAAATGGCAATGCTTTCAAAATTCTGGTTTCTGCCGAAATGGAAGAATCAGCGCACAGCACGCTTCGATTAAGGGCTTTCTTCCGGATTCTGAAGCATGAAGGTGGCAGTAGTCTTGATCAATATTATCGATTCTGCAATGGAGAATCAGATACACCGTTTAATGATGAATCAAAACATGCATGGGAGGAAGCAAACAACGAGGCCAGGCGTATCATACTTGGCACTAAGGACGGTAATGAGGAGCTGAACTCAATTCTCGACAATGCTGGTTTGAGCGATGCAAAGCCCTGGGTTCTGATTGGCGGCCCGCCATGCCAGGCGTTTTCGCTGGTCGGACGCGCCAGAAACCGAGGGAATGTTGAATACCGTGCCGAAAAAGATCCGCGTCATTATTTATACAAGGAATATCTCAGAATAATTGAGCGCTATCATCCTGCAGTATTTGTCATGGAAAACGTAAAAGGGATTCTCTCAGCTAAAGTTGATGGGAAGAAAATATTCCATTCAATTTTGCAGGATCTGTCTGATCCGCAGATGGCTGTGAGAAACGAACCCGGACAAGGATACAAGATACATTCGCTCGTCGTACCAACCTGCTTCGAAAAAGGAATGAATCCGGAAGATATCGATGTTCACGACTTTGTCATCCATGCAGAGGATTATGGCATCCCGCAAGCAAGGCACAGAGTCATTCTTCTGGGTATCAGAAATGACTTTGAAATTGCACCTTCAATTATTGCGAAAAGTGCAGGATTCACTGTAGATAATGCGATCAGCGATCTTCCCCGCTTGAGAAGCAAACTCAGCAAGGAAGAGGATAGCCCTGAGACTTGGTCAGCCAAGGTCAGGCAATTCAGAGTCGCACTTCTTCAGGAAGCGAGCAAGAAACATGAGCTAAATGAGCTTGTCGAAAAACTCAATTCGCTTGATGGACAGATAAGCTCTGATCTCAATCATGGATCGTTGAGAGTTGCCAATCCTAAGCAA
>JAUSNM010000042.1 GCA_030645535.1 Gallionella sp.
TTACCAGTTTGTCTGACGACCATAGCGAGTTGGTCCCACTCCTTCCCATCCCGAACAGGACAGTGAAACGACTCCGCGCCAATGATAGTGTGGATTACCCATGTGAAAGTAGGTCATCGTCAGACTCCTTACAAACAAAAAACCCCCTCCGGCAACGGTGGGGGTTTTTTGTTTGTATAGAATTTAATGTTGAGCTACTTGAACGTAGTGAAAACAAGCCGCCGTAGCAACGGGCGGCTTGTTTCGACGGAGACACAAGAGGCTTTTAAAGGTTGTCGAAGTCAAAGTAGGTCATCGTCAGACTCCTTACAAACAAAGAAGCCGGCCTAGTGCCGGGTTTTTTGTTTGTGGGTTTGAAACGTTCTGATCTACTTGAACGAAGTGCCAAGGGCTGCACAACTGTTGTTGTGCAGCCCTTGTTCGGCATGCAGCACCTGACGTTGCCGAAGCAGTTCGGATAGCCGATCTGCCAACGGTTGCAGGGCAAAACCCATGCGACCGATCCATTCGCTCATGGTGCTGCGTGACAGGTTCACCTGTTGACGGGCAGCGATCTGTTCCAGCCGGTAGAGCGGCAGGTGATCCAGATATTTGCTGGTGGCCACCCAGGTCAGCAAACCGGGGCTGCCAGTGAACCGTCGATGACGGCGGGCGCCACCGGCGCGGCGGTGATGGTTTCGTACTGGCGGCATGCATACTGAGGGCGGATATGGCGAATCACAAAGAATCGTGCTGGTTCGATATCCATCTGCTCGCTGACATCTTCGCCGATCTTGACCAGATCCGACTGGCAGGCTGAGCATGTGCAGGAATCCGGTTCGTGGCGCACATCCACGCGCTCCAGATGTTCGGGCAACGTCTGACGACCCGAACGCGTTCTCGGTGTCGCATCCGCTATGTAGTCAAGAGTGAAGTGATGAGCGCAGAACAGTGGTTTGCAGGCAGTGACAAACGTGCCGGCAAGCGGGCGGCTGCGGTACATAGTAGGTTTGCTCCCGCGAAGCTCATGGTATTGAACCCTCCGCCTGGCTTAAAGATACCCTGGAAAAACTCCCCGTCTGGACCATGCGGCGCATCGACGAGTTGCTGCCAATCAAACCAACTGCACAGATTGATTGATCTGAATAGGTGGGGCGGCCGGACGCATATGAGTTTTCGGTGCATGTGTTTCGGAGCCAGACTCAAGAACACCCCTCATGTCTTCCTCAATTTGGGCGCCTGAATACACCTGAAGCACAACTGCTGGCACTCTGTCGAAATGTCGCATTCGAAGATGCCGTAGCCGACCATCCCTTCGTCCGTATGGCAGAGCAAGCAACACTTTAGGTAATCCGCTGTTCATCGATAAGGAAGGACGTGCACAGTATTACGGCTTGCTGGATGCGACCAGCAATTTCGAAGTCGCCAGCTGTGCATGGAATAGAGAGAGGACGCTGTATGAGACTGTGACTGACACCGACTATCACGGCGTAATTTATTGACTTAACCCGTTATTCAAGGTCGATCCGTCGGCACCAGATAGTGCTTTCGACCCATTTAACATTGTCGGCTGGCAGCAATTGCCACGTCCTGAGCAGCAGAGAGCATTTGCGCTACGGATGAAACCGGGACAGGATCTCAGTGACATGCCCGGTATCCAGCGCTTTCGATTTCGGCATCGTGCGCGAGTATCCGTTCGCATCTGGAAGTCCTTCGATGAAGGTCGCGTGCTTTTCCCCACAGACGCAGCAGCAGAGCTTACTGTTCAGGTTGAAGCGTTACATCATTCACCCCGCATCAAATTGAACATGCGTGGAAGCGATTGGAAAGTTGGAACGGATAAGTTTGCTGTGTTGAAGTTCGATCAGCAATAGAGAGATGCAGTGAAATTAACGAGGTGATGCCCCGGCCTTAAGTTGGGAGGGGCTGGATGTGGAAACCGATGTAAATCATTTATCCGCGAAGCTGCAAGATGTGCTTGGTCATGTTCGCTACAGGATGGTAGCACATCACATCAGTGATTCAGCGTAGTGCACAGTAGAAATCAGAACCGCAAGGCGTAATGCTCCGAATGTTTGAATCATCAACAAATGCTGGTCCGGCATGCGCAACGGGGATGCGGCATGAGGCGGGTGGATGGTATGATGCGCTCCTTGTCCGGTGCGCCCAGAATATGCTTCGAGAGCCGCCTGTATCAACGATATTTGCAATGGATGCCAAACATGAAAAGCAGTGAAATCCGCCAGAAATTTCTGGATTACTTCGCCTCCAAAGGCCATACCGTTGTGCCTTCCAGTTCGCTGGTGCCGCACGAAGATCCGACGCTGTTGTTCACCAATGCGGGGATGAACCAGTTCAAGGACGTGTTCCTGGGCTTCGACAAGCGCCCTTATACACGTGCGACATCTTCGCAAAAATGCGTGCGCGCAGGCGGCAAGCACAACGATCTGGAAAATGTCGGTTACACCGCACGCCATCACACCTTCTTCGAGATGCTGGGCAATTTCAGCTTCGGCGATTACTTCAAGCGCGATGCGATTTCCTACGCATGGGAGCTGTTGACCGAAGTTTTCAAACTCCCTAAAGACCGTCTCTACGTCACGGTATATGCCGAGGACGATGAGGCTTACGATATCTGGACCAAAGAGATGGGACTCGCGCCAGATCGCGTGATCCGCATCGGCGACAACAAGGGTGCGCGCTACGCGTCGGACAATTTCTGGATGATGGGTGACACCGGCCCTTGCGGCCCCTGTACCGAGATTTTCTACGACCACGGCGAGAATATTCCGGGCGGGCTGCCGGGTACACCTGAAGAAGACGGCGACCGTTATATCGAAATCTGGAATAACGTGTTCATGCAGTTCAACCGCGACGACGCAGGCGTGATGCACCCGCTGCCCAAGCCGTCGGTGGATACAGGCATGGGCCTTGAGCGGATATCAGCCGTGTTGCAGCATGTGCATGCCAACTATGAGATCGATTTGTTCCAGGCGCTGATTGCAGCGGCTGCGCGCGAGACCCACTGCGCCGATCTGGATTCGCCATCTTTGAAGGTGCTGGCCGATCACATTCGCGCCTGTTCGTTCCTGATTGCTGATGGCGTGATTCCCGGCAACGAAGGGCGCGGTTTTGTGCTGCGCCGCATCATCCGACGCGCGATACGCCACGGCTACAAGCTGGGCGCCCGTGATGCGTTTTTCTACAGAATGGTGCCCGATCTTGTCGAACAGATGGGTATTGCCTACCCTGAACTTGCTGAGGCGCAAGTGCGCGTGAAGGGCATACTCAAGCTGGAGGAGGAGCGTTTCTTTGCCACGATTGAAAATGGCATGGCGATTCTGGACGCCGAACTGGCCGAGATGGATCGTGCGGGCACCAAGATATTTAACGGCGAGACGGCGTTCAAACTGCACGATACCTTCGGTTTTCCGGTTGATCTGACCGCTGACGTGTGTCGCGAGCATGGTGTGACGGTTGATGTTGCGGCTTTCGATGCTGCGATGGCGCAGCAGAAGCAGCAGGCGCGCGCGGCAGGTAAGTTCAAGATGGCGGCGAACCTGGAATACGAAGGCCCTGCGACCACTTTCCACGGTTACGATACGCTGGAACACAAGGGTAATGTGCTGGCCTTGTACAAGGATGGCGTGCTGGTGAACGAGCTGAACGAGGGCGACACAGGTGTCGTGGTGCTGGATGACACACCATTCTATGCCGAGTCAGGCGGTCAGGTCGGCGACAGCGGCGAACTGCGCAGTGTGCATGGCATCTTCGAGGTGGAAGATACGCAGAAGATTCAGGCCAGCGTGTTCGGTCATCACGGCGTGCTGAAAACCGGCAAGCTGACCGTTGGCAACGGTGTGCAGGCCCGCGTGAATATGGCAGCGCGCTGTAGTACCGAGCGTAACCACTCCGTCACGCATCTTATGCACAAGGCATTGAGCGAGGTGCTGGGCTCTCATGTGCAGCAGAAGGGATCGCAAGTTGATCCTGACAAAACGCGTTTCGACTTCGTGCACAGCCAGCCTATGCTGGACGCCGAGATACTCGAGGTTGAAGCCATCGTGAATGCCGAGATTCTGGCCAATGCGGCGACCCAGTCGCGCGTGATGGGCATCGAGGATGCGCAGAAGACCGGCGCGATGATGCTGTTCGGCGAGAAGTACGGCGACGAAGTCCGGGTGCTGGACATTGGTTCCTCCCGCGAGCTGTGCGGTGGTACGCATGTGAAGCGCACCGGCGACATCGGCCTGTTCAAGATCGTTGCGGAAAGCGGCGTTGCGGCAGGCGTGCGACGCATAGAGGCCGTGACGGGAGAAGGTGCGCTGGATCTGATTCAGATTCAAGAAAGGCAACTGCGTCAGGTGGCCGATGCGGTGAAGGCTCAGCCTCATGAAGCTGCCGCCCGCATAGTCCAGATCCTCGACAACCAGAGGTCGCTGGAAAAGGAACTGGCAACGCTGAAATCGAAATTAGCTGCAGCGCAGGGCGACGAGTTGATAAGTCAGGCGCAGGATATAGGCGGCGTGAAAGTGCTGGCAGCACTGTTGCCTGGTGCTGATGCAGCTATCTTGCGCGAGACGCTGGACAAGCTCAAAGACAAACTCAAATCCGCAGCGATCGTGCTGGCATCGGTCAATGACGGCAAGGTAAGCCTGATCGCGGGTGTCACGGCGGATCAGACCGGCAAGGTCAAGGCAGGCGAACTGGTGAATATGGTAGCCCTTCAGGTCGGTGGCAAGGGCGGCGGCAGGCCTGACATGGCGCAGGCAGGCGGGACTAAACCAGAATGTTTGTCAGCCGCATTGGACTCTGTTCCTAATTGGGTGAAGGGCAAATTATTGTAAGCTGAGTCCGGCCCCCCCCCGAATATACCATTCGGGGTTAGGCGGCACGCGGCATCTGGCAGCGGCACTGGCCTCAGTTCCTGATTGGGTTAAGGGTAAATTATAGCCTGGTGAATCCTGCAGGTCCGATCGTAAACATGGCCGATGCGACAACGCATCGGCCATGTTTTTTCATCCCGGCTATGCCGGGTAAACGGCGCCCAGTATGCGCGAGTGACGGGCGCCGGTGACCAGCGGCAGGTTGGCGGGAATGCCGTGCAGGTTTTGCTGTGCCAGCCATGCAAAGGCGATGGCTTCCAGAAAGTCACTGTCGACGCCTAGCGCATTGGTGGTTTGCACGGTGCAATTTGGCAGTAGTACGGCGAGACGACTTCGTAAGGTCTGGTTATGCGCGCCACCGCCGCACAGGTAGATTTCACGGACACCGTTACATTGTTCCCTGATCGCGTCTGCAATGGTCCGGCAAGTCAGCTCCAGCAGGGTGGCCTGCACGTCCTCGCTCGATTCATCCCCTTGCAGTTTGTTGTGCAACCACGCCATGTTAAACAGGTCGCGTCCGCTGCTCTTGGGTGGCGGGAGCGCGAAGAACGGCTCGCTCAGCATGCGATCCAGCAGTTCAGGCAATACTTTTCCAGTCGCGGCCCATGCACCGTTGGCATCGTAAGATTTTCCAAGATGTTGCATGCACCACGCGTCCATCAGCAGATTGCCGGGGCCGCAGTCGAATCCTGACGTGTTAACGCCTGGCGCCAGATTGGTCAGGTTGCTGATGCCGCCGATGTTGACGATCACGCGGTGAATCTCAGCGTGGCGCAGCAGCTTGTCATGGAAGGCGGGAACCAGCGGCGCACCTTGCCCGCCGGCCGCAATGTCGCGACTGCGGAAATCGCTGACCACCGTGATGCCGGTCAATTCGGCAAGCAGTGCTGCATTGCCGATTTGCAGCGTATAGCCGTGTTCGGGGCAGTGGCGGATGGTCTGGCCGTGACACCCTGTCGCTCGTATTTGTTCGGGTAGATATCCGGTTGCAGCCAGCAGCGAGTTGACGGCCTGTGCGTACAGACGTGCCAGTTGATTGCCGATCAGTTGAGTCTGGTGCAGCTCGTTGTAGGCCGGTTTGTGCAAGTCCAGCACGGCCAGTTTGAGCGCATCGTCAAACGGCAGGAAAAATTTGCCCAGCAGTTTCGGGTTGGCTATGCTGAAATCAACAAGGACGGCGTCGATGCCGTCCAGGCTGGTTCCCGACATCAACCCGATATACAGTTCGGGTTGATTGTGCGCGTTAACTTCAGTCAAGTTTTGCGAGGTTGGTGTTGCGCAACTGAACCAGGCTGGCTACAAACTTGTCAGCCATCGCCTTGAATGCAGTCCTGTTAGCGCCATTGACAGGCAGCGCATTGGGCAGCGCTACGCGTAGCGGATCGCGTTGCTGGCCGTCAATCTTGAATTCATAATGCAGATGCGGGCCGCTCGCCAGGCCAGTCATGCCGACATAGCCGATCACATCGCCCTGACGGATGCGCGCGCCGGTGTGCAGACCCTTGGCAAAACGTGACAAGTGACCATACACCGTGGATAAATTGCTTTGGTGCTTCAGGTTGATGACATTGCCATAGCCGTTCTGCTGGCCGACAAAAGATACGATGCCGTCGGATGTCGCTTTGACCGGTGTGCCCATCGCAGCGGCAAAATCCACGCCCTTGTGAGCGCGCCACTTGTTCAGTACCGGATGAAAGCGCGACATGGTAAAGCCTGAGCTGACACGCGAAAAAGCGATAGGCGAACGCAAAAAGGCTTTTTTCAGGCTCTTGCCTTCAGGCGTGTAATAGTCGCTATGGCTGCTGTCGCTCTGGAAGCGCACGGCACGGTATACCTGGCCCTGGTTGATGAATTCGGCAGCCTGGATTTGGCCGGCCTTAACCAAAGCACCGTTGCTGTAGGTCATTTCATAAACTGCGGTGAAACGGTCGCCGCGCTTCAAGTCGTGATGGAAGTCCACGTCGCCGCTGAAAATCTCGGTCAGCTGGTTGGCTGCTGATTCAGGCATGCCGGCGGCGTCCGTCGCGGCATACAAACTGGTCTTGATTTCGCCGGTGCGCACGAACAAGCGTTTTTCAAGTTGTGCGGCGGTAGCCTTGGAGCTAAACGTGTCGCCTTGTTTCCTGATAACGATTCTTGCGCCCTGCTCGCCCAGATAGCTAAGGGACACGAGTGCGCCTGTTGAATCCGTTTCGGCTTGCACTTCATTGCCTACCGACAGTTTCCGGAAAGCGCGTGCGTCGGTGCTGTTGCGCAGATAGTCGCTGGCGGCCGCATCCTTGATGTTCAGTCGCAGCAGCAGTTCGGCTACGGTATCGCCGCGCTGCAGGCGCTCGGTGTGCCAGAAGGTCGCGGCAACAGTGTCGGCAGGTGCTGAGTTTGGCAAGGCGAGTTGTTCGATGGCAATTTTGCCGGTGTTCAGGCCGAGATTGCTGGTTGGTACAAGTCCGAAAGCGGTTACGACGCCTAGTAATGGCATGGTGGATACGGTGATAAACCAGCGCAATTTCTTTTTGCGTTCTTGATTGAGCGTGTTTTGCGTTAACATTCGCGTCTCCGTGAGCAGTCTGCTTGTTGAAAGCGGCTGCAATTTACAATGTGCGCGACTTTAACAGAAACACGCTACTCCTCAAAGGGTTAACTGCTAAATAGTGTGAAAATTAACTGGAAGGCGCGGCATGATCGACAGGCGGCATAAAATCCTGACGAGTGGTGGCTAATTCTCTGAACCTGAATTGAAAGAATGAAATGAATCTGGATTTGATAAAACGTGGCGCAGATGAGCTGCTGATAGAGGCGGAACTCAAGCAAAAGCTGGCGCTGGGCAGGCCGTTGCGCATCAAGGCGGGCTTTGATCCGACCGCGCCTGATTTGCATCTGGGTCATACCGTGTTACTGAACAAGATGCGTCAGTTGCAGGATATGGGGCATCACGCGCTGTTTTTGATAGGCGACTTTACCGGCATGATAGGTGATCCGACCGGCAAGAATACGACGCGCCCGCCGCTGTCGCGTGAGCAGGTGCTGGAAAATGCACAGTCTTACCGCGATCAGGTTTTCAAGGTGCTGGATCCGGAAAAAACTGAAATCGTTTTCAATTCGACCTGGATGGATAAATTCAGCGCGGTCGATTTGATCCGGCTGGCAGCGACGCATACTGTGGCGCAAATGCTGGAACGCGATGATTTTGCCAAGCGTTACAAGAGCACGCAGCCGATAGCGATACATGAATTCATCTATCCATTGGTGCAGGGCTATGATTCTGTCGCGCTGAAGGCGGATATTGAACTGGGTGGCACGGATCAGAAATTTAACCTGCTGATGGGTCGCGAGATGCAAAGGCATTATGGTCAGCCTGCGCAATGCATATTGACTATGCCATTGCTGGAAGGTCTGGATGGCGTCAATAAAATGTCCAAGTCGCTGGGTAATTACATCGGCATCACCGATGCGCCGCAAGACATGTTTGGCAAGCTGATGTCGATTTCGGATGTATTGATGTGGCGCTATCTGGAACTGCTGTCTTTCCGTAGTCTGGGTGAGATTGCTGCCTGGCGCACAGAAACCGAGGGCGGGCGCAATCCACGCGACATCAAGGTGCTGCTGGCGCAGGAAATTGTTACGCGCTTTCATAGTCAGCGTGACGCCGAAACGGCTTTGGAAGAATTCGAAGCGCGCTTCCGCCGTGGTGTGTTGCCTGACGATATGCCTGAAATCAATGTGTCGGCGCCGGATGGAAGCATTGGTGTGCCGCAATTGCTCAAATCAGCTGACCTGGTGAGCAGTACATCAGAAGCGATCCGTATGATTGCTCAGGGAGCCGTCAAGCTGGACGGCGAGCGTGTCAACGATAAAGCCGATGTGGTAGAGGCGGGCAGGGTGGTCGTGGCACAGGTAGGCAAGCGTAAATTCGCCAGAATCACCGTTCTGTAGGTGAATATCCAGTTTATTTGCATGCAGTGTTGAAATAGCAGTTGTGATGCGCAGGCGATTTTGCTAGAATCGCGCCCTCAATTTTTTGGTAGAAGGTAGTTCGCAGATGACAACCGTACGTGTTAAAGAGAATGAGCCGTTTGAAGTCGCAATGCGTCGTTTCAAGCGTTCTGTAGAAAAGACAGGTCTGTTGACCGATTTGCGTGCGCGTGAATTTTACGAAAAGCCAACTGCTGAACGCAAGCGCAAGCTCGCGGCAGCTGTTAAGCGTCATTACAAGCGTCTGCGCAGTCAGACTCTGCCACCTAAGCTTTACTAAGCTATCCACGTCCGCGTGGCAGGTGATATGAGTTTAAGGCAACAAATTACCGACGATATGAAAACCGCGATGCGCGCCAAAGATACGGCACGCCTTTCGGCCATTCGTCTATTGCTCGCTGCCATCAAGCAGCGCGAGGTGGACGAGCGTATCGAACTATCGGATGCAGACGTGGTGGCGATCATCGAAAAGATGAATAAGCAGCGGCGCGATTCCATCAGTCAGTATGAGGCGGCTGGTCGTCAGGATCTGGCGGATGTCGAAAAGGCTGAGATGGGCGTGTTGGCAGCTTATATGCCGCAGCAGCTCGATGAAGCCGAGGTTATAGCGGCTGTCATTGAGGCGATCTCGGCTGTTGGTGCCGTTGGACCACAGGATATGGGTAAAGTCATGGGGCTGCTCAAGCCTAAGTTGGCCGGCCTGGCAGATATGGGTAAAGTTTCTGCCCTGATTAAGGCGCAGTTATCCAAGTAGTTTTCTTGTTGTCAGGATGTTCTGTAATGCGAAGCGTCGGCGTCTCGTCGGCCTGTTGGTTTGGCTGAAAAGGGCGCTTTCGGCATGATTCCAAAAAGTTTCATTCAGGACCTGCTTAATCGTCTGGACATTGTCGACGTAATTGAGCGCTATGTGCCGCTTAAAAAAGCAGGTAGCAATTACGTCGCCTGCTGTCCGTTTCACAACGAAAAATCCCCCTCATTTACGGTTAGCCAATCAAAACAATTTTACCATTGCTTTGGCTGTGGTGTGCATGGCACGGCTGTTGGCTTTGTCATGGAGCACCTGGGGTTGGGTTTTGTCGAGGCGATTGAAGATCTGGCGCAGGGTGTGGGAATGGAAGTTCCGCATGAGCGACAGGCGTCCGGCGAGCCATTCAAGAAAGTCGCGCCCGATTTGTACGAGGTGATGCAAGTCGCCACGCGCTATTACCGCGATCAGCTCAAGCTCTCCGAGCGTGCGATAGATTACCTGAAGAAACGCGGTCTTAGTGGCGAGATTGCCGCGAAATTTGCTATCGGCTTCGCACCTGACGGCTGGCAAAACCTGTCAGCAGCTTTTCCTGATTACCAGAGTGCTGCATTGGTTGAGACAGGTCTGGTGATTACGGGCGAAGGTGACAAGCGTTACGACCGGTTTCGCGACCGCATCATGTTCCCCATCATCAATGTGCGTGCGCAGGTCATCGGTTTTGGCGGGCGCGTGCTGGATAAAGGCGAGCCGAAGTATCTGAATTCGCCGGAGACGCCGCTGTTTGAAAAGGGTCATGAGTTATATGGCTTGTATCAGGCGCAAAAAGCCATACGCGCAAGCGGGCGCGTGCTGGTCGTGGAAGGTTACATGGATGTGGTCGCCCTGGCTCAGCATGGTGTCGATTATGCCGTTGCAACCCTGGGTACCGCCACCACGCCTTATCACATCCAGAAATTATTGCGCCTCTCCGAGCAGATCGTATTCTGTTTCGACGGCGATAAGGCGGGTCAAAAGGCCGCATGGCGAGCGCTGGAAAACGCGCTGCCGCATTTGCAGGACGGCAAACTGATCAGTTTTCTGTTCCTGCCGGCTGAACATGATCCCGACAGCTTTATTCGTGAGTTCGGCAAAGAAGTTTTTGAGCAGCGCGTAGCTGAGGCGATGCCTTTGTCCGGCTACCTGTTGCGTGAAATCAGCGTCGATCTGGATTTGAAGAGTCAGGAGGGGCGCAATCAGTTGTTGCATCGCGCGCGCCCCTTGTTGTCGGTGATTGCGTCCCCGGTCACCTCATTGCTGCTGCGCAAGGAAGTAGCGGCGCTCTCGGGTGTCAGTCAGGCGGAGCTGGAGGCGCTGTATGAAATCAAACCGATTGCACACGCGCCGCGCCCCTCCTTGAAAAAAGCTGCGCGCACCCCATTTCCGGTGCAGCGATTGTTGTTGCAGTGTTTGATTGCGCAGCCTGAGCTGTCGGCTAAGATGCCGGCTGACTGGCATGGCGAGGGTGCAGATGCCGAGGCGATTGGTGCAGTTTTGTCGGTGTTGCGTGAAGCGGATTATGCGATGAGCAGTCCTGCGCTGATGCAGATGTTTGAAGGTACGAGCTATGCAAGGTCGCTTGCGCAGGCGGAGGCTGAAATGCTGGCATGGGGGGAGAGCTTCGATGTCTCGGCTGAATTTACAGGCCTTCTCAGCAAGCTCGATGAAGGGTTGCGCCGCGAGCAATTTCAGGCTTTGCAAGGTAAGTCGGCGCAGGGCGGGTTGTCCAGTCTGAGTGTTGATGAACGTGAGCAGTATTTGCGCTTGCTGCAACGCGGTAAGGCGGGCGCTGCAAGCGAGTAAGATGGCTGACGACGGCCTGCTGCCCACAAAGGTTAAAAAACGTTAGTGTATTTCGGGTATAATAGTGCGCTTTTCTGCGGTCCTAAGCGGGCATGCTGTTTCATTTTTAGTTATGAAGCTGTCAAGCCCGCTTCCCTCGCCCCTCCCTCTCCCGCATGCGGGCGAGGGAGGCAAGGAATCGCTACGCGAACCTCTCATTAAAGTAGGTCTTACGCAATTGGAAACAAGATTATGGTAACGGTTAAAAAAAGCAAGAAAAAATCTGACAAGAAGGACGACGTCGTTGCGTTGCCGCTTGCCGAGTTGCAGCAGGATATCGACGCGCGTCGTACCAGTCTGAAGGCGCTGATCGTTCTGGGCAAGGAACGTGGCTATCTGACCTACGCCGAGATCAATGACCATCTGCCCGATATGCTCGAAGTCGAGCAGATCGAAAGCGTGGCCAGCATGATCAATGACATGGGTATCCGCGTGTGCGATGTCGCGCCTGATGCGGAAGCGCTGATCATGACCGATTCTGCGCCTACTGCTGCCGATGAAGATGCGGCCGAAGAAGCCGAAGCGGCTTTGTCCACGGTAGATTCAGAGTTTGGTCGTACCACTGATCCTGTGCGCATGTACATGCGCGAGATGGGTACGGTTGATCTGTTGACCCGCGAAAAAGAAATCGAGATCGCCAAGCGTATCGAAGAAGGTCAGCGCAACATGATTCAGGCAATTTCTGCCTGTCCTGTGACCATTGCAGAGATTCTGTCGTTGGCTGCCAAGATCGAAATCGATGAAATCCGCGTCAACGAACTGATCGACGGCTTCGTGGATGTCGAGCTCGAGGATGAGACCGGATTGACCGCAAGCGATGATCAGGATGAAGACGGCGAAGAAGAAGAAGAGGAATCTTCCGGTGATTCGGACGCTGAAGAAGATGAGGAAGAAGACGAAGAGGCTATGGCCGCTGCCAGCGCCGCTGCCGCTGCCGCCGATCTCGCACAACTGAAAGCCGACGCGCTGGCCCGATTTGCCGTGATTGCTGATCTGTTTAACAAGATGGGCAAGGCTTACGAGAAATACGGCTATCTCAGCGAACAATACAATACGCATCAGGCTGGCATCACTGAAGAGTTGATGGCGTTCCGTTTTACGGCCAAGCAGGTGGAAGCGCTGTGCAATACCATGCGCGGTCTGGTTGAAGAAATACGCACCAACGAACGCGGCATCCAGGAAATATGCGTGACGAAGAGCAAAATGCCACGTCCGCATTTTATCAAGAGCTTTATCGGCCATGAAGTCGATATGGACTGGCTGGCGCAGGAAGTCAAAGCAAACAAGCCTTACAGTGAGTTACTGGTACGCTATCAGCACGCAATTCTTGAGAAGCAGCAAAATCTCATCAATATGCAAAAGCGTGTGGGCTTGCCGATCGTCGATCTGAAGGAAATCAACCGCCGCATGACGAATGGTGAAGCCCGATCACACCGCGCCAAGCGCGACATGATTGAGGCCAACCTGCGTCTGGTGATTTCGATTGCCAAGAAATATACCAATCGCGGTTTGCAATTCCTTGATTTGATTCAGGAGGGCAATATCGGCCTGATGAAGGCGGTCGATAAATTCGAATACCGTCGCGGTTACAAGTTCTCGACTTATGCCACCTGGTGGATACGTCAGGCGATCACGCGTTCCATCGCGGATCAGGCGCGCACCATCCGTATTCCGGTGCACATGATCGAAACCATCAACAAGATGAATCGTATCTCGCGTCAGATCTTGCAGGAAACGGGTCAGGAAGCGGATGCTGCAACGCTGGCCGCCAAGATGGAAATGACGGAAGACAAGATCCACAAGATCCTGAAAATCGCCAAAGAGCCCATTTCCATGGAAACCCCGGTCGGCGATGACGATGATTCACATCTGGGCGACTTCATCGAAGACTCGAATACCACTGTGCCTATCGATGCTGCGGTTTATGAGAGTCTGCGCAGTGCAACGTCGGATATACTCGACAGCCTGACCCAGCGCGAAGCGAAAGTATTGCGTATGCGTTTCGGTATCGAGATGAACACCGACCACACGCTCGAAGAAGTGGGCAAGCAGTTCGATGTGACGCGTGAACGTATCCGTCAGATCGAAGCCAAGGCATTGCGCAAGTTGCGTCATCCGTCGCGTTCCGAGAAACTCAAGAGTTTCCTGGATAGCGAAGGTTAATAGTTTACGGGTCGTTAGCTCAGTTGGTTAGAGCAGAGGACTCATAATCCTTTGGTCCACGGTTCAAGTCCGTGACGACCCACCAAATAAATGGCCCAGGCGTAAAAACCTGGGCCATTTTCCTTTTGCAGCAGTGGAAGAGCCGGGCACGCTGTGGCTTGGCATAACCGCAACGTTTTTTGACAGGGAGTATTTAATGTCTGCATTGAGTCGCAATGATTATCGTACCCTGGTGCTGTCTGCTTTAGGCGGGGCGCTGGAATTCTACGATTTCATCATTTTCGTGTTCTTCGCGGTGGTGATCGGGCAATTGTTCTTCCCGCCGGATATGCCGGATTGGCTGAGGCAGTTGCAAACCTTCGGCATCTTTGCGGCGGGCTACCTGGCGCGCCCGTTGGGTGGCATCGTGATGGCACACTTTGGCGATCTGCTGGGCCGCAAGCGCATGTTCATGCTGAGCATTTTGTTGATGTCATTGCCTACCCTGACGATTGGCCTGCTGCCTACCTATGCCGTGATCGGCATCTGGGCTCCGGTACTTTTGTTGACGCTGCGCATCATGCAAGGCGCAGCGATAGGCGGCGAGGTGCCGGGCGCGTGGGTGTTCGTCTCCGAACATGTGTCCGCACGCCATACAGGGTTCGCTTGCGGCACCCTCACGGCGGGTCTGACGGGCGGGATTTTGCTGGGTTCTCTGGTGGCCACCGCTGTCCATAAAGCCTATACACCGGCGGAGCTGCTCAGTGAAGGATGGCGCGTGCCGTTTATTCTCGGCGGACTGTTCGGTCTGCTGTCGGTATGGTTGCGCCAGTGGTTGCAGGAGACGCCGGTGTTCAAAGAGATGCAGGCGCGGCAGATGCTGGCTGATGAGTTGCCGTTGAAAGCCGTGATTCGAGCGCATCGAGCCTCGGTGATTCTGACGATGTTCATGACCTGGCTGTTGTCGGCGGCGATCGTGGTGATGATCCTGATGACGCCCGTTCTGGTGCAAAAATTGTATGCGATCCCGGCGACGGTGGCGCTGCAGGCGGGCAGTATCGCTACCTTGTTTTTGAGCATCGGCTGCGTGGTATTTGGCGCGCTGTCAGACCGCTTTGGTGCCGGGCGGGTATTGATGGCGGGTTGTGTGATGCTGGGTTTTTCGGCAATGCTGTTCTACAGCCAAATGGCTGTGGCACCCCAGCACATCAATGAGTTGTACGCGCTGTGCGGTTTCTTCGTCGGCGTGATCGGCGTGATACCGAGCGCTGCTGTCCGCGCCTTTCCGCCTGCCATCCGATTTTCCGGTTTGTCGTTTTCCTATAATGTGGCCTACGCGGTTTTCGGCGGACTCACGCCGGTACTGGTGAGTCTGCTTTTGCCGCTCGATCCTCTTGCGCCGGCACATTACGTGCTGCTGCTAAGCTGCGTGGGCGTGCTGATCGGACTGTATTTGTGGCGCGGCGAACAGGCTTCGTCATGAGTGTGGCGCAAGTCTGGCGCGTGCGGTTGAATGGTTTTTTATGAGACAATGGCGGACTTATCAGGTGCGGCATGCACCCGGAATCTATTAGGGCGGAACGTTGGATAACTTCAAGCAATTGCTGGCTGTCGATATGGCCGCAGTCGATCAGGTGATACGCCGTCGGCTGCACTCGGAAGTGCTGCTGGTCAATCAGGTCGGCGAATACATCGTCAATAGCGGCGGCAAGCGCCTGCGTCCGGCGCTGGTGGTTTTATCCGCTCACGCCTTTGCTTACCAGGGTGCGCACCACCATGATCTGGCGGCGGTTGTCGAGTTCATTCACACCGCGACCCTGCTGCACGATGATGTGGTGGACGAGTCCGGCCTGCGACGCGGGCGCGAGACTGCCAACGCGCTGTTCGGCAATGCGGCTAGCGTGCTGGTTGGCGACTTCCTGTATTCGCGTGCGTTTCAGATGATGGTTGAGGTGGGCGAGATGCGCGTGATGCAGACGTTGGCCGATGCGACCAACGTGATCGCCGAAGGCGAAGTGCTGCAGCTGCTCAACTGCAATGACGCCGATGTGGACGCCGAGAACTACATGCGCGTGATCCATTACAAGACCGCCAAACTGTTCGAGGCGGCGATGCGTCTGGGCGCGATTCTGGGGAAAGCGTCCAGCGCCGATGAAGCGGCTGCGGCCAAATACGGCATGCACCTGGGCACAGCCTTCCAGTTGATCGACGACGTGCTGGATTATTCTGCGGATGAGGCTGAAACCGGTAAGCATCTGGGCGATGATCTGGCCGAAGGTAAACCTACCCTGCCGCTGATTTATGCCATGCAGCACGGCACAGTGGAGCAGGCCGCCGTGGTGCGAGCTGCGATCGAACAGGGCGATGTGGGGAAATTTGCCGAGGTGCTGCAAATTATCCATGCGACCGGTGCGCTGGACTTTACGCGCCTGCAAGCCATGCGCGAGGTGGATTTTGCCTGTTCAGCCATTGCCGGCATGCCCGAATCCAAGTACAAGGTAAGTTTAATCGAACTGGCGCACTTTGCCGCTACGAGGCAGTACTAAAAGTTTGGCGCTTTTGTCAAAACTGTTCACTGCAACGGAGTTCACATGAGTCGTCTGATATTTCTGTTTGCCATTGCCGCAGTGGTCTACCTGCTGCTCAAATCCTATCGCAGGAATGTGCCTGAAAAAAAACAAGATGTTGCCGAGGATATGGTGCGTTGCGCGCACTGTGGCGTACATCTGCCCATAGGTGAAAGTGTCCGTTCCGGCGATCAGTTTTTTTGCTGCGCAGATCATCTCGATGCACATCAGAAATAGGCTGGACGCATGTTGAGTGCACGGCCTGATGATTCCATTCCCGCCGATTTCTGGCGTTCAATCAATTATTTCAATCTGTATCGTTTAGCGCTGGTCTGTTTCATCGTTTTTATCGCGCTGGCCTTCGATGCCGAACGGTTGTTCGGTCAGGTGAAAGGGCAGTTGTTTCTGGTAACAGGCTTGCTCTACGCCGCTGTCGTGATCCTGTCTTTCGTTCCGCTGCGCCTGCGCTGGTTGCAGTTTTCCTGGCAGCTGGCAGGCCAGGTATGCAGCGATATCGTCGCCTTGACCGTGCTGGCCCACGCCAGTGGCGGGATACAGAGCAGCGTCGGTTTGCTGCTGATGGTCTCGATGGCCGTGGCGGGAATTATCAGTCGCGGCAAAATGACCCTGTTTTTCGCAGCCCTGGCCAGCATAGCCGCATTGCTGGAGCATTCCTATTCAGTGCTGTATGACGATGCCCCCGTAACCCAGTATGTTCAGGTTGGCTTGTTGTGCGTATCCTACTTCGCGGTGGCAGGGCTTGCGCACAAACTGGCACAGTATGCGCTGGACAACCAGAAACTTGCGCAGCGCAGAGGCCGGGATTTGATCGGTATGGCGGAAGCGAACCGTCTGGTGATGCGCGATATGCAGGATGGCGTGCTGGTGGTCGATGAGCATGACCGGATCGTGCAGATGAATCCCAGCGCATCCCGCCTGCTGCGCAGCACAGAAGCATCGGACAGCCATCTGGCTGACAGTTTCCCCCTGTTATATGAGCAGTATCTGCTGTGGAAAAACAACGCGATCAACGCCCGCACTACCTTGCAGCTGGATGGCGGGTTACAGGCCAGGTTGCGCTTTATCGGGGTGGAGCGTGACATGTCGCAGGGCGCGGTGATCTTTCTGGAAGATATGCAGCATGTGCAGGCTGAAGCGCAGCAAATCAAGCTGGCCGCGCTTGGCCGCCTGACCGCAAATCTGGCCCATGAAGTGCGCAACCCTTTGTCGGCTATCAGCTATGCGACCGAATTGCTGCAAGAAGAACCGGGGGATGCCAGGCAGACGCGCTTGTTGCAGCTGATTCGGGATAATACGCAACGGATCAACCGGATTGTGCAGGATGTAATGCAGCTGAACCGGCGTGATCGCGCGCAGCCCGAGAGCTTTGATCTGTCCTTGCAATTGCCGGTGATGGTGGATGAGTTCAACCAGGCGGAACGCGTGGAGCCCGGCGTGCTGGTGTTGCGGGCGGAGCAGGAATGCATCGTGAGTTTCGACCGCGGGCATTTTCGCCAGGTGTTGTGGAACCTGTGTCGCAACGGTTTGCATTTCGGACAGCATTTGCCCGGCAGTCTTGTGCTGCTGACCGGCATTGAGCGTGGTCGGGTGATACTGGAGGTGCAAGATGACGGGCCGGGTATTTCAGCGGAGCACCGTGCCAAACTGTTCGAGCCGTTTTTCACCACAGCAGAGCAGGGGACGGGGCTTGGATTGTATATCGCACGCGAGCTATGCGAGGCGAATGGTGCCTGGCTGGAATATCATGAGCCGGCAGGTGAACGTAAATCGGGCGCCTGTTTCCGTATCACGTTTGGGGAGAGGCGGCTTGGCAAAAGACCGGTGCACGAATATGGTGGATAGAACGATGCGAAATTCCCTGCCCGCATCCGTCGATGGCGCAGCTCATATGTCACAGCACGTGCTGCTGGTGGACGACGAGCCGGATATTCTGGAATTGCTGGAAATGACCCTGCTTAAAATGGGGCTGGTTGTAGACAAGGCGGCGTGCGTGAGTGAGGCATTGACCAAGCTGGCAGCCAATCACTATGACTTGTGTCTGACCGATATGCGCATGCCGGATGGCGATGGCCTGGAGGTGGTGAAGTACATCACCGCACAAAATCTTGACGTGCCTGTTGCGGTGATTACCGCGCATGGCAATATGGAAAATGCGATCACGGTGCTCAAGGCGGGCGCATTCGATTACCTGGCCAAACCGCTTTCGCTGGATCAATTGCGTACGCTGGTGAAATCCGCGCTCAGTTTGCCACAGACTGGCCCTTCGGCAGACAAGTTGTTGCTCGGCAACGCGCCGGCGATGCAGAAGGTGCGCGATTTGATCGAACGGGTCGCGCGCAGTCAGGCGCCGGTGCATATCAGCGGAGAGTCGGGCAGTGGCAAAGAGCTGGCGGCAAGGCTTATCGTGCAAAGCGGACCGCGCCGCGATCAGCCGGTGATCGCGGTGAACTGCGGTGCGATTCCTGAAAACCTGATGGAAAGCGAATTTTTCGGTTATAAAAAAGGCGCCTTCACCGGGGCGGACAAGGACCGGGAGGGGTTTTTCCAGGCCGCGAACGGCGGTACCTTGTTCCTCGATGAGGTGGCCGATTTGCCGCTGGCGATGCAGGTCAAGCTGTTGCGAGTGATCCAGGAAAAACTCGTTCGAAAAGTGGGTGCGACCTCGGAAGAGTCGATTGACGTGCGCCTGATCAGTGCGACACACAAAGATCTGGCCGAGTGCGTAAAGTCCGGTCACTTTCGCCAGGATCTCTATTACCGCCTGAACGTGATTCCGATCCAGATGCCGGCGCTACGCGAGTTGCGGGAAGATATTGCACAGATTGCCCAGCTGACGCTTGACCGATTGCGCGCGGGTACGCCGGCGCGCTTTTCAGAAGATGCATTGCGTGCGCTGCAACAGTATGATTTTCCTGGAAATGTTCGCGAACTTGAGAATATTATCGAGCGAGCGCTGGCTTTATGTTCGGATGGCTTGATTGCCGTGCCGGATTTGTGTCTGACGCCGGCCAGCCGTGCTCAATCCGACGTGGGCGAGGTAAGCGATAAATATCCTCTGCCGGATTATCTGGATCGGGTTGAAAAAGAGGCTTTGCTTGAGGCCTTGCAACAGACCAATTTTAATCGCACCGCTGCCGCCAAGCTGTTGGGGCTGACATTCCGTACCATGCGCTATCGCATGGAGCGCCTTGGCATAAAAAGTCCGGCAGGGACTGACGATGCAGATTGACGAAGAGGGCTGGCTTTCGGGCGCAGAGCGCGTGCCGTCGCCCAACTTTGATGATCGCGCAGCGGGCGACATCGATCTGCTGGTGGTACACAATATCAGTCTGCCGCCAGACGAATTTGGCGGAGACGGCGTGCAGCGCCTGTTCACCAATACGCTGGACAGAAACGCTCACCCGTACTACCGGACTATTCCTGAGGGCCGGGTGTCATCGCACTTTTTTATTCGTCGCGATGGACAGCTGATTCAGTTCGTTTCCGTTTTTCAGCGCGCCTGGCATGCGGGCGCCTCCGCCTGGCAGGGCAGGACGCGATGTAATGATTTCGCTGTCGGCATCGAGTTGGAAGGCAGCGATAATGTGCCGTTTACCGATGCGCAGTACGCCGCGCTGCATCATTTAACACTGGCGTTGCGTGCCGCCTTGCCGATACGTG
>JAUSNM010000043.1 GCA_030645535.1 Gallionella sp.
TTCAATACCGCGCGCATCGAGGCGCTGGAACTGGATAACCTGATCGAAGTGGCGCAGGCGACGATGATTGCGGCGGAAGCCCGCAAGGAGAGTCGCGGTGCGCATGCGCGCGATGATTATCCGCTACGCGACGATGTGAACTGGCTCAAACACAGCCTGTATTTCAAGGAGGGACACCGCCTGGATTACAAACCGGTGCGCTTGAAGCCGCTGACCGTGGATTCCTTCCCGCTCAAAGCGCGGGTTTATTGAAGCTTTTTCCGCAGATTACACGGATTCACGCAGATTAAAACCTGAGATGGAACAGGACGAGCAGACTTATTCGATTATTGGCGCTGCAATGGCAGTGCATAAGGAGCTTGGGCAAGGCTTTCTAGAGGCTGTGTATCAGGATGCATTGGAATTTGAATTCAGGCATGCCGGAATTCCATTCTTGCGAGAAGTAGAGCTACCCATTCGGTATCGCGGTGAATTATTGCCTACCGGATATCGGGCAGATTTTCTGTGTTATGAAGCGATAATTGTTGAATTGAAGGCGATTGAACGTTTGACTTCTCGCGAAGAATCTCAATTGATCAATTATTTGAAAGCCAGTGGTAAAGAAAAAGGTTTGTTGTTGAACTTTGGTAGTCACAGTCTTGATTACAAGAGAATGATTCGATCGCATGAATCTATGTAATCTGAAAATAGAATATGCACAGATTATCTATAATTATCAAAATAATGAAGCACGTTCATTATAAAATGAATTAAGTTAGGTTTTAATCATGGGTAGTTGCTTTTAATCTGTGTAATCTGCGGATTAAATGGTTTTTGGGTTATCTGCGGATGAATGAGATGTTAGGGTGCAAATTATGAAATTCAGAATCTATCGTTACAACCCTGAAACCGATGCTGCGCCGCGCATGCAGAACTATGATCTTTCCATCGAATCTGGCGGCAAGATGCTGCTGGATGCGCTGGTGTTGCTCAAAGAGCAGGACGACAGTCTCAGCTTGCGCAAATCCTGTCGTGAAGGCGTGTGCGGCTCGGATGCGATGAACATCAATGGCCGCAACGGGCTGGCCTGCATCACACCGTTATCCTCGTTGAAGGAACCTGTGGAATTGCGCCCGTTGCCGGGACTTCCGGTGATTCGCGATCTGATCGTGGATATGACGCAGTTTTTCAAGCAATACCATTCGATCAAGCCCTACCTGATCAACAACGATCCGCCGCCTGAAACCGAGCGCCTGCAATCCCCCGCCCAGCGTGAGCATCTGAACGGCTTGTATGAATGCATCCTGTGCGGTTGCTGCACGACGGCCTGTCCGTCGTTCTGGTGGAATCCGGATAAATTCGTCGGTCCGGCAGGGCTGTTGCAGGCATATCGTTTTATCGCCGATACGCGCGATCAGGCAACCTCCGAGCGTCTGGATGACCTGGAAGACCCTTATCGTCTGTTTCGCTGCCACACCATCATGAACTGCGTGGACGTGTGTCCGAAGGAGCTGAATCCGACCGAGGCGATCGGCCATATCAAGGACTTGATGGTCAAGCGCATGGTATGACGAAACTGGAAACTGGAAACAGGGAACTGGAAACAGCTTTGTTGCAACGCGTGCGCTGGCGATGCCGGCGCGGTTTGCTGGAACTGGATATTGTGCTGGGACGTTTTGTTGAGGCACACTACGGCAACCTGACCGAATCCGAGCGGCAAACATTTGAAGAGTTTCTGGATATGGCTGACAATCCGCTCTGGGATCTGGTATCGGGCAGGCAGGGCGAGGTTTCAGGCGCACAGGCAGCTATGCTGGAAAAAATTAAATCGGTATAAACAGAGCGCACTCGCTAATCAACCTAACGGGCATGGCAAAGATGCTACCCCTGATAATGAAACTCGCCATGCCCGTTTCCCCCTATCCAACTTTCCCCCGCACGCGGGAGAAAGGGCAAACGAACGCTTGCGCGAGTTTCACGTTAAACACACGGCTTAAAGCAGAGAGGTATGTTGAATGAGTCTTGATTTTTCCCCTTTAGGGAATGCCATCGCCCAGCTCGAAAAGAGCCTGCATTACGCCACCTCTGACTTGTCACGGACGGATGCGGGGCTGTTCGAGCAGATGCGCAACTCGGTCATTCAGTGCTTTGAATTTACTTACGAGCTCAGCTACAAAATGCTCAAGCGCTACCTGGAAGAAACCTCCGCCAGCCCGCAGGAATTCGATCTCGCTACCTTTCAGGCTATCATCCGTACCGGCAATGAACAGGATTTGCTGCGTTCGGATTGGACTCGCTGGAGAATCTATCGTCAGGCGCGCACAGACAGCAGCCATACATACGATCAGGAAAAGGCGGCGGCGGTCTATCAGATTGCGCCCGATTTTCTGTTGGAGGCGCAGTACTTGTATCGTCAACTTTTAGCAAGAAGTTCACAGGTTTAATGTGTGACATGCCCGCCGGACTGGATATCACTGACCGTGAATGGGCTACGGTGAGCCGCATATTAAAAGCTGTCGTTCCTGACAGTGAAGTATGGGCCTTCGGCTCGCGTGTGCAGGCCCGTGCAAAGCCGTATTCTGACCTTGATTTGGCGCTGCTTGCCGGGCAGCCTTTGTCGCTGGAGACCCGTGCTATGTTGACAGAAGCCTTTGAGGAGTCAGATTTGCCGTTTAAAGTGGATGTGGTGGACTTGTCGGCCGCCAGCCCCGGCTTTTGCGCTATCATCGAATCCCGGCATTTGGTGGTGCAGTCGGGTGCATAGCCACTTGCTGTTGGAAAAATTAAATCGGTATAAATAGTAATTTCAAGATTGGAAATCGGATGGAAAAAGAACTTGGCCAGAAAAAACGCTACGCGACGCTGACTTTAGATGACGGTCGTCAGATTGAATTGCCGATCATGTCCGGCACGCTGGGGCCTGACGTGATCGATATTCACGGGCTGAGCAAATTGGGTCTGTTTACCTACGATCCCGCCTTTTTCTCTACGGCGAGTTGCACGTCCGAGATTACCTATATCGATGGCGATGCCGGCTTGCTGTATTACCGTGGCTATCCGATCGAGCAGCTGGCGGAAAAATCCGACTTTCTGGAGGTCTGTTATCTGCTGCTGGAGGGGCAGTTGCCGGATGCGGAACAGAAGGCCGAGTTCGTGCAAAAAGTAAAATCTCACAGCATTGTGCATGACCAGCTGGCCAAATTTTTCAACGGCTTCCGCCGCGATGCACATCCGATGGCGGTGATGGTTGGTGTGGTCGGCGCCTTGTCGGCTTTTTATCACGACTCCCTGGATATCAACAATCCCGCACACCGTGATCTGGCGGCGATGCGCCTGCTGGGCAAGGTACCGACCATCGCGGCGATGGCTTACAAGTACCACAACGGCTACCCGTTCATGTATCCCAAGAACAAGTTCAGCTATGTGGAAAACTTCCTGTACATGATGTTCGCGACCCCGGCCGAAGACTATGTGCCCAATCCGGTGCAGGTACGCGCGCTGGAGCGCATCTTTATCCTGCATGCCGACCATGAGCAGAATGCGTCTACTTCGACGGTGCGACTGGCAGGTTCCAGCGGTGCGAACCCGTTTGCCTGCATTTCGTCTGGTATCGCAGCACTGTGGGGACCTGCGCATGGCGGTGCAAACGAGGCTGCGCTGACGATGCTGGAAGAGATCGGCGATGTATCGCGTGTGGCGGAATTTGTGCAGGGCGTGAAAGACAAGAAATACCGTCTGATGGGCTTCGGTCATCGCGTTTACAAGAATATGGACCCGCGCGCCTCGGTGATGCGTGAGACTTGTTATGAGGTGCTCAAAGAGCAGGGGCTGGAAAACGACAAGTTGTTCAAGCTGGCGATGGAGCTGGAAAAAATCGCGCTGAGCGATCCTTATTTCATCGAGCGCAAGCTGTATCCGAACGTGGATTTTTATTCAGGCATCGTGCTGCGCGCGCTGGGCATTCCGACCAATATGTTCACCGTCATCTTCGCCGTGGGTCGTACCATAGGCTGGGTTTCTCAGTGGAATGAAATGATGGCAGCAAGTGACCGCAAGATTGGCCGTCCCCGTCAACTCTATATCGGCGCGACACGGCGCGATTACACCCCGATGGATAAACGGTGAGCCAAAGGATAAACGGTGAGCCAAAACTCTGATTTCAATAAAATGATGCAGGACAGCTCGATGCTGTTCGCAGCGCCCTTCGTAGAAGAGCTATATGAGCAGTATTTGCAGAATCCTGCCAGTGTAACGCCACAGTGGCGCGACTATTTTGATGCGCTGCCGGCCTGGACGAAGGGTGAGGCAGAGCTGCCTCACAGTCCTGTCCAGCGCTCATTTGAAGCGTTGCCCAAAGCGATGGCTGACAGCTCGCCCGATGCGGATCATGAACGAAAACAGGTCAAGGTGTTGCAGCTCATCAATGCGCATCGCTTTCTGGGATTGCGGGTCGCCAATCTCGATCCACTGGCCCGACACGCCAAGCCTGTTGTTGCCGAGCTTGATCCGGCGTACTACGGCCTCGCCGATTCCGATATGGATACCACGTTCGAGACAGGTTCTCTGGTGGCGGCGGCGCGTCTGACCTTGCGCGAGATTTTGCAACTGCTGCGCCAGACCTACTGCGGCAGTATCGGTGCGGAATACATGTACATCAGCGATGTGCCGCAAAAGCGCTGGATACAGGGCAGACTCGAAGGGGTGCGCGGTGTGCCGGGATACAACGCCGCGCAGCGTCGTCGTATTCTGGGGCGGCTGACCGCAGCAGAGACGCTGGAGCGTTATCTGCATACCAAATTTGTCGGGCAAAAACGCTTCTCGCTGGAAGGCGGCGATACGCTGGTGCCCTTGCTCGACCATCTGTTGCAACGCTGTGGCACGCAGGGCGTGCAGGAGGCCGTGATCGGCATGGCGCATCGCGGACGGTTGAATGTGCTGGTGAATATCCTCGGTAAACAGCCCGGCATGTTATTCGCCGAGTTCGAAGGCATACACGCTGAACACCTGACGTCAGGTGACGTGAAATATCACCAGGGTTTTTCAGCAGACATCGAAACGCCGGGCGGAGATTTGCATGTGGCGCTGGCCTTCAATCCGTCGCATCTGGAGATCGTCAATCCGGTGGTGGAAGGTTCGGTGCGTGCACGTCAGCACAGGCTACGCGATCTTGAAGGCAAAAAAGTCATCCCTATCCTGCTGCATGGCGATGCGGCGTTCGCAGGCCAGGGTGTGGTGATGGAAACGCTCTCCATGTCCCAGACGCGCGGCTATCGCACGGGCGGTACCGTGCATATCATCATCAACAACCAGATCGGCTTTACCGTCTCCGACGCGCGCGATACGCGTTCCAGTCAGTATTGCAGCGATGTGGCAAAAATGATTGATGCACCGATCTTTCATGTGAACGGGGACGATCCGGATGCCGTGATGCTGATCACCGAAATCGCGCTGGATTACCGCATGCAGTTTGGCCGCGATGTGGTGATCGACATGGTGTGCTTCCGCAAGCTGGGTCACAACGAACAGGATGAGCCGCTGGTGACACAGCCATTCATGTATCGCTTTATCCGCCAGCATCCGGGCACGCGCGCGGTGTATGCGGAGCGTCTGCTCAAGGAGGGTGTGATTAAAGCCGGGGAAGCCGATGCGATGGTCGCCAGCTATCGCCTCGCGATGGATGAAGGACGCAACTCGATACAGCCGGCAATTGAAAACCCCGATAAGCCGGTATCAGACTGGGCGCCGTTCAAACGCGGCACCGCATGGAACATCCCGGTGGATACCTCGGTGCCTTTAGCGCGTTTGCAGCAATTATCTATACCGTTAACTACGGTGCCGGAGAATTTCGTTCTGCAGTCGCGCGTACAGAAAATAGTCGAGGATCGCACCGCCATGTCACGCGGGGAATTGTCGCTGGACTGGGGAATGGCGGAAAACCTGGCCTATGCCACGCTGCTCACCGAAGGCTATCCGGTCAGATTATCGGGGCAAGACTCGGGCCGCGGCACGTTCTTTCACCGCCACGCAATCTGGCACGACCAGAATCGCGTGGTCTGGCACGAGGGCGCTTACACGCCGTTGCAACATCTGGCACCTGATCAGTCAGACTTCGTGGTGATTGATTCCTTGCTGTCCGAAGAAGCCGTGTTGGGTTTTGAATATGGTTATGCCACGGCAGAGCCGAATTCGCTGGTGTTGTGGGAAGCGCAGTTCGGCGATTTTGCCAATGGCGCGCAAGTGGTGATCGATCAGTTCATCGCCTCAGGTGAAGTGAAGTGGGGCAGGTTGTGCGGACTGGTGATGCTGCTGCCGCACGGCTATGAGGGGCAGGGTGCTGAGCACTCATCCGGGCGCATCGAGCGTTATTTGCAACTGTGCGCCGATTACAATATCCAGGTGTGCATACCCTCGACCCCGGCGCAAATGTTCCATTTGTTGCGCCGCCAGATGTTACGTCCGACACGCCAGCCGCTGATCGTGTTCACTCCCAAGAGTTTGCTGCGCAGCAAGGAGGCGGCATCCCCGCTGACTGATTTCACGCAAGGCGGCTTCAGTGCGGTGATTCCTGAAACGGAAATACTCGATGCGGGGCAGGTGCGACGTATCATCGCGTGCAGTGGCAAGATTTATTACGATCTGGTCAATGCGCGTCGTGCCAGGGAAATAAACGATATGGCAATCATCCGTCTGGAACAGCTCTACCCGTTCCCGCATGAGGATTTCGCAGCTCAGGTGGCAGCTTACCCGAATGCGACCGAGATGGTCTGGTGTCAGGAAGAGCCGGGTAATCAGGGTGCATGGCACCGCATCCAGCATTATTTGCTGCGCCATTTGCGCCGTGGTATGCGCCTCGATTACGCCCTGCGTCCGTCATCCGCCGCCCCCGCCGCCGGTTATCTGGCGGTGCATAACGAACAGCAGAAAGCGGTGATCGAAGCCGCATTCCGTCCCGATCTCGATGTCAAGAATATTCCAGGAGCAGGTCATCATGAGTCTCATTGAAGTCAAAGTACCGCAACTTTCCGAATCCGTATCCGAAGCGACCTTGCTGACCTGGCACAAGCAGGTGGGTGATAGCGTGGTTGAAGGGGAGAACTTGATCGATGTCGAAACCGACAAGGTGGTGATGGAGCTTCCCGCCTCGAAGAGCGGTGTGTTGAGCAAAATCATCAAGGGCGATGGCGAGAAGGTGGGCAGTGAAGAGCTGATTGCGCTGATCGATACTGCCGCCGTTGCGGCTCAAGCGGCGCCCGTCGCAGAAGTATCCTCTGGCGCAGAAGTATCCTCTGCCGTGCCGCCTTCAGTGCGTAAACTGGCGCATGAGCATGATGTCGATACGTCCGGACTGCAAGGCACCGGACGCGCCGGGCGAGTCACCAAAGAGGATGTGTTGAACGCGATGGAACAGGCAGCGCCGCAAGCTGTGCCGGCGATTGCACCTGCCGGCAATCGTCCTGAGCAGCGCGTGCCGATGACGCGCATCCGCCAGCGCATCGCCGAACGCCTGTTGCAATCGCAACAGAACGCAGCGATTCTGACCACGTTCAACGAAGTGAACATGCAGCCGGTGATCGACTTGCGCAACAAATACAAGGATTCCTTCGAGAAAAAACACGGTATCAAACTCGGTTTCTCGTGTTTTTTCGTCAAGGCTGCCGTGCACGCCTTGCAGAAATTCCCGATCGTCAATGCCTCGGTGGACGGCACTGACATCATCTATCACGGCTATTTCGATATCGGCGTGGCGATCGGCAGCGAGCGCGGCCTGGTTGTGCCTATCATCAGAGATGCCGATAAACTCTCGTTTGCCGACATCGAAAAGCAGATCGCCGATTTCGGTGCGCGCGCCAAAGTCGGCAAGCTGACAATGGAAGAGCTGACCGGCGGCACCTTTTCTATTTCTAATGGTGGCGTGTTCGGCTCGATGCTCTCCACGCCGATCATCAATCCGCCGCAAGCGGCCATTCTCGGCATCCATGCAACAAAAGACCGCGCCGTGGTGGAAAACGGCCAGATCGTGATCCGCCCGATCAATTATCTGGCCGTGTCCTACGATCACCGCATCATCGACGGCCGCGAAGCCGTGCTGTTCCTGGGCGCCATCAAGGAAGCGCTGGAGTTTCCGGGCCGCATACTGCTGGATCTGTAGGCGGGGCGTTCGCCCTGAGCCCGTCGAAGGGTGGACGTGCCTGGCATCAAAATGAAAAGCAAAACCGCCGGGGGTTGCCCGGCAGCAAGCTACACCCGCAAGGGGCGTCCCCGCACAACTAAGGGGCAGCGCCCCAAGTTGTTGCGTGAAAGAAAATCGACCCCGATTTTCCGCCTATGCGGGGTACCCTCGCTCAAAACAACGAGGGCGCAGCAAGACTATGTTTATCGGCGAAGACCATTGCGGTCTTGCGATGCTCGACTGTTCGGGCGGCAGTTCAACTCGGCGGCG
>JAUSNM010000047.1 GCA_030645535.1 Gallionella sp.
ATTGTTCAATGGCCCTATCCGTTGGATGGAGCAACATCAAATTCAGTATCCCGGTTGGGGTATGGGTGGCGTATCGGCTGTTGTTGAGCACTGCTTCCCTTCTCTTCGCGGCAAACAGGAAATCTATGAGCAGGTTGTTCGCGATCTACAGGCGCGTGGTCTTATTCACCAAGGGCAATTCCTGAATCTCACCATGACTGGCACCGGAATGGTGGAATCGCGCACAACCGACATTGGAAAAACCTTCATCGCTTACGTGTCTGAGGATGCATAACAGCCCAACCCTGCATTCGAGCGGGACGCCGCAGAAGCGCGGCGCCCCTCAACTTTACGTTGGGCGTCATGACAGGACCGCTGGACCTGCAATATGTATCGAACTGAACCCATAGACCTGTCGATCTGTCCGAAACGATCTCCGGCTATTCGTTCTCTGGCGAGTGTCTGGGCGGTGGTTGCCCCTGCGCTACGTGAAGAGGGCAGTTGCATACAGATTTCTGGAAAGTACATCCTCAGCTTGGGCGCGCATTTCACGCACAAACATGCCCTACTGTCGAAGACCTACAGAATTGACTACCTGACTGCGGTTGAGATCTGCAACGCCATATCATTTCTCTTCGATACACCTGTTGATGTGGGGATGAGCCTCAAGGACGCAGACGCGAAAAGGGCGTTGAGAGGCATACGACCTTTTCTTCAGTTGAAGGGAGTGCTCGTCCGAGACCTCGGGGACATACAAAGGTCGCTCGCCGAGCGCGTCGAATGGATCGCACAAACTGCAGATGATTTCGAGCGGCTGCTGCCGATTGAACCGTCGAACAATGGAAAATTCCTGGCCATTGACATACCAACGAGTCAGTCGGTGATAAACGCGTTGGTTGCATATCGCCAGGCCCTTCTCTCGGTAGACCCAGCGGGAGAGATACTAAATTATTGGCGTGTCCTTGAGGCCATGATGTCCAGTCCTGCCGACCGCATTCTGTTACTGGACCGCCTCTTTCGAACGCGAATGTTTCCGGTGCTGGGCTACCACCGATACCGTGTGGGACGTCACAAACCAGTGAACCTTGTTTCGCGCTATAAGCGGGCAGCTAAGCGACACTTTGAACGCTTACGCCGATTACACGGATCAACTGAGGATGTCATGCGGTTTCTGTATAAGAAGCGCCGTTGTCCAAGTGCTCACGCCTCAACGGATGTACTGCGCGCGGATGAAGCCACTCAGATGAAAGACCTCTTTGGTGATGCCTTGCTCCTAAAGTGCCTGGCTCGACTAGCAATCCAAGAACGCTACTGAGATAACGGTGATGACGCCCAACCTCTCGGTCAACCGGAGTATTAGGGAACAGACCACGGTATTCTGATTGCTGCTAGACAGCCTATCCTTCCCCATGAGCAATTCGGGGTCAAATTCGGGGTCTATAGTCGTAGCAAGTGCACTTTGCGCGCCGCCCTCCTCCCCTGTGCGCCGCCGAAGATAGTTCGCAAACAGCGGTGGGTTTAGGCGCGCACTGTTTGAGTCCCGAGCGGTAGCGAGGTCGAGTTGCACAGCCCCGCTTGTTTGCGGACTATCGAGGGAACCCCAAAGGGGCGGCAAACCGGGGTCGCCTTTTCTTTAGCTGCTTTCTTTTGGCGACGCAAAAGAAAGCAGCCAGCCGCCGGGCTGCCCCCGGCAAAAACTGGCTTGCGGGGCCGCACCCCGCTTGGTTTTCGGGCTGCCACCGGCAAGATGAGATCGTTATACGATCTCACCCCACAGGTCGTGGGTATCGGAATCGGTAATTACAACTTCTACCATGTCGCCCACCTTCAGATGCTGACCGTCGGTGATATACACCTGGCCGTCGATTTCCGGGGCATCGGCAAAGCTGCGCGCAATCGCGCCCTCTTCGTCCACTTCGTCTACCAGCACCGTCATGGTCTTGCCGATTTTCAGCTTGAGTTTTTCTTCGCTGATTTCCTCCTGCAACCACATCAGGCGGGCCAGGCGTTCCTGCTGTACTTCAGGTGGCACCGGGTCAGGCAACTCATTGGCGGCAGCCCCTTCAACCGGCGAATAAGCAAACGCACCGACGCGATCCAACTGTGCTTCTTCGATGAAATCGAGCAGCTCTTCAAACTCTTCTTCAGTCTCGCCGGGAAAGCCTACGATAAATGTGCTGCGCAAGACCAGTTCGGGACAAATCTCGCGCCATTGCTTGATGCGCGCCAAAACATTCTCACTATTTCCGGGACGTTTCATCAGTTTCAAAATGCGCTGATTGGCGTGCTGAAACGGGATATCCAGATAAGGCAAAATCTTGCCATCGCGCATCAACGGAATCAACTCATCCACATGCGGGTAGGGATAGACATAATGCATCCGCACCCACACGCCCAATGTTCCAAGCGCTGCGGCCAGTTCAGTCATGCGCGTCCTGAGTGGACGGCCGCCCCAGAAGCCGGTGCGATATTTCACATCGACGCCATACGCGCTGGTGTCCTGAGAAATCACCAGCAACTCCTTGACCCCGGCATTGACCAGATTTTCGGCTTCCGTCATCACATCTCCCACCGGACGGCTGACCAGATCGCCGCGCAGACTCGGGATGATGCAGAAGGTGCAGCGGTGGTTGCAGCCCTCTGAAATCTTCAGATAGGCGTAATGTTTCGGCGTCAGGCGTATGCCTTGCGCGGGCACCAGATCGGTGTACGGATCATGTGGCTTGGGCAGATGCTGGTGCACCGCCTCCATCACTTCATCGGTCGCATGGGGACCGGTGACCGCGAGCACCTTCGGGTGAGCCAGCTTGACCACATCGCCCTTCGCACCCAGGCAACCCGTGACGATCACTTTGCCGTTTTCTGCCAGCGCCTCGCCGATCGCATCCAGAGATTCTTCCACCGCACTGTCGATGAAACCGCAGGTATTCACCACCACCAGATCGGCGTCCTTATAGGTATCGGAAATCAGATAACCCTCGGCGCGCAGACGCGTCAGGATGTGTTCGGAATCAACGGTCGCCTTGGGGCAACCGAGCGAGACGAAGCCTACTTTTGGAATTGGATTGTTCATGTTAGTTTTTTTAGTTAAGCGCCAACCGCAAGGTTGACCAGAAATATTGAAGATACACCTGCCACGATCAGCGAGACTTGCTCCACGGTGTCGCGCAAGCGAGTGCGTTGATGCAAGCCGGGGATCAGGTCGGCGACCGCGACGTAGATCATGCTGGCGGCCGCCAGAGCCAGCAAGGTCGGCACTGCACCCTGCATCGACTGCAGCGCAAAATACGCCAGCACGCCGCCGATCAGCGTGGCCAGGCTGGACACCAGATTGAGCGTCAGGGCTTGCGCCTTGCTGTAGCCGGAATGCAGCAAAATCATGAAATCGCCGACTTCCTGGGGAATTTCATGCGCGATGATGGCCAGGGCGGTGACGACGCCCAGATGCACATCGGTCAGAAAGGCGGCGGCGATGATGACGCCATCGACAAAATTGTGGAACGTGTCCCCCACCATGATCATCATGCCGCTGCGGCCGTGTTCGTGCGATCCATGAGCCGCTGGCGGCTCATGCGGCTCATGCACCTCGCAATGATCGTGGTGGCAGTGCCGCCACAACAGCAACTTTTCAAGGGTGAAGAACAGCAGAATTCCAGCCAGCACCGTGCCGCTCAATACAGCCGGGTTCGTGGTAAGTTTGATCGCTTCCGGCAGGATATCGAGGAATACCGCGCCCAGCAGCGCGCCGATCGCATAGCTGACCAGCGCATTCACCCAGTGGGCGCGGGCATTCAGCGCAAACAACGCGGCGCACAGCACACTCAGCGCACCACCGACAAAGCTGGCCGCGACGATCCACAGCAAAACGCTCATGGGATTCAATCAAAAAATAAGGCCTGCGATTATAACGGATTGCGCTCCCCTCGAACGTCCTTACTCATCCGACTGCCGCGTGATAGCATTCAAAACCATCTTTGCATGAGTAAAAAACCATGACCACGCTGCCAACTTTTTCCCTCCTCGAAGCCCGCGTACTGGGCGTATTGATCGAAAAAGAAAAAACCGTACCGGACACCTACCCGCTGTCTGTCAACACGCTGACCCTGGGCTGCAATCAGAAAACCGCGCGGGATCCGGTCATGTCAGCCACCGAAGCCGAAGTGTTGCAGGCAATTGACAGCCTCAAGGATTACGCGCTGATCATCGAGTCCAGCGGAGGACGCGTGATGCGTTACGCGCACAACGCACGGCGCGCATTCAAGCTGCCGGAGCAGTCTGTCGCACTGCTGGCGGTACTGATGCTGCGCGGCCCGCAAACGGCCGGCGAACTGCGCACGAATTGCGACCGGCTGCATCCGTTCGGCGACATTTCCTCGGTGGAAGCCTTTCTGGAGGAATTAAGCGGGGCCGATACACCTTGGGTCGTCAAACTGCCCAAATTGCCCGGCTCGCGCGAACACCGCTGGGCGCATCTGTTGTGCGGCCCCGTGGATGTCGAAATTTTCAATACCACCTCGAAAACAACATACCGCAATTCAGACGAACTGACCGAACTGCATGCCGATGTGGCACGCCTCAACGAAGAAGTCGCGACGCTGCGGGCAACGGTGGAGAAAATACAGAAAGAACTGGGAATGTGAGGAAGACAGACGTTAGTCGTTAGACGCTAGTTGTTAGTTAGTGACGTCATTCCCGCGCAGGCGGGAATCCAGCGGAAAAAGCAAGCCGCGTAGCGGACAGCACCAACTTGCGACTAGCGACTAGCGACTAGCTACTAGCTACTAGCTACTATTTTTCCAGCCAGATGAACGTGCCCTGCCGTCCGGTCACGCCGTCGCGGCGGTATGAGAAGAACTGATCCGGTTCGCTGTAGGTGCAGCGATCACCCCCGTAGATTTGGCTGATGCCGAGCGCTTTCAGACGCAGTCTCGCCAGGGCGTAAATATCGGCCAGATATTTGCCGGGTTGTCCGGGAATGAAGGCTGCAGCGGCTTGCTGATCGGCATCCACAAATACCGCACGCACATCCTCCCCCACTTCAAAAGCCTGCCGGCTTATCGCAGGCCCCATCCACGCCATCAGATTCTGCGGGGACACAGCCATCGCCAGAACGGCAGCCTCAATCACGCCGGCCGCCAGGCCCCGCCAGCCTGCATGCACGGCAGCAACCACACTGCCGGCTTTATCGCACAACAACACCGGCAGGCAATCAGCCGTCATCACCACACAGACAGAGCCAGAATGCCGCGCGATGCTGGCATCGGCTACCGTGCGACAGCCGGCCATGTCCGCATCCGCCACGACGGTGCCGTGCACCTGTTCCAGCCATACCGGTTCAGAGGGCAGCATCGTGTTCAGCTGCATGCGGTTGCGTTCGACGTTCAGCGGCGCATCACCCACATGACTGCCCAGATTGAGACTTGCATAGGGCGCGACACTGACACCGCCCAATCTTGTGGTCTGCAACGCTCTGACATTCGCAGGAGCCGGCCAGTCGGGCACCAGCAAACGATCAGTCAGACTCGGACTCATTCAGCGCACCCTGGATTTGTTTGAGCAATTGCTGCATGTCCTCGGGCAGCGGAACATGCCATTCCATCATCTCGCCTGTGATCGGATGCTCGAGTGCCAGACGCGTGGCGTGCAGAGCCTGACGCGGGAATTTGGTCAAAATCTCGCGCAGCTGCAGCACGCATTTTTGCGGCCCCTTCAGATACACGCTGTCGCCGACCAGCGGATGCTGCAGATAGGTCATGTGGACGCGGATCTGATGGGTGCGTCCGGTCTCAAGTGTGCATCGCAACAGTGTACAACTGGGATATGCCCGCTCGACTTTGTAATGCGTCACTGCATCCTTGCCGGTTTCGATCACCGCCATTTTGACGCGGTTCGTGGGATGGCGGCCGATCGGCTGATCCACATAACCGCCATGTTGCAACTCACCATGCACCAGCGCCAGGTATTCGCGTTTGACGCTGCGCTCCTGCAACTGACGCACCAGATTTGTTTGCGAAATCAGCGTCTTGGCCACCACCAGCAGGCCGCTGGTATCTTTATCCAGACGGTGCACGATACCGGCGCGCGGTACGAACTCCAGCTGCGGCGCGTGATGCAGCAGCGCATTCAACAACGTGCCCTGCCAGTTGCCGCTGCCCGGGTGCACCACCAGGCCTACCGGCTTGTTGATCACCAGCAGGTCATCGTCTTCATAAACGATGTCCAGCGGAATATCTTCGGCCAGATAGGGCTGCTCGGATTGTTGCACCTGCGGCAACACCTCCAGCTTTTCACCACCCCATACTTTTTGTTTTGAGATAGCCGGTTTTCCATCGAGCGACACCTGATGCAGGACGACCCATTCTTGCAGACGGCTGCGCGAGTACTCCGGCAGCAATTTGGCCAGCGCCTGGTCCAGGCGAAGACCGGCACAATCGGCGGGCACAACGAAATGGATTACATCGTCTGCGGAGAGGTTTGCGTTATAATTGCTCATATTTTTTTCGGATTCAGTCATGCGCCATATTTTAGCCGTATTTTTGTTACTTACGTTAACTGCTTGCAGTATGTTCAGTCCGCTGCCGACCGGTGACGCATCCGATTCAACCAAAAACCTGTCCGCAGAAGAGCTCTACCACCAGGCCAAAACCGAGCTGGACGACGGTAGTTTCGGCGCGGCGATCAAGCTGTATGAAACGTTGCAATCGCGCTACCCCTATGGCAAGTATGCCCAGCAGTCCATGCTGGAAATGGCTTACGCCTATTATCGCCAAGGGGAGCCTGATCCTGCAATGTCGACAGCGGATCGCTTTATCAAACAATTCCCGAACAACCAGCATGTCGACTATGCGTACTACGTGAAGGGTCTGGCGACATTCAACGGCGAGCTCAGCATGCTGAGCTCCATCGCCGGGCAAGATCCGTCCGAACGCGACCCGCAAGCCGCGCAGGATTCGTTTAATGCCTTCAAGGAATTGGTGACGCGCTTCCCGAACAGCAAATACACGCCTGACGCCCGTCTGCGCCTGCAATATCTGACCAATGCACTGGCCAGACACGAGTTGCATGTTGCCGCCTACTATCTGCGCCGTGGCGCGTACATTGCAGCCGTGAACCGCTCGCAAGGGATTCTCAAGCAATATCCGAACAGCCCGTCGACACACGAGGCATTGCAAATCATGGTGGACGCCTATGATGCGATGGGCATGACCGAATTGCGCGATGATGCCAAACGCGTACTGGCAAACAATGCCGCGTCGCTGCCCGGCGGTTCTGTGTATGACGGCAAACCAGCCAAATCCTGGTGGCAATTCTGGAAATGAAATACTGTTCATCCTGTGGCGCAGCGGTTGAACTGCGCACGCCCATCGATGACAACAGGGCGCGCCACATCTGCACCGCCTGCGGCATTATCCATTATCAGAATCCCAGAATGGTGATCGGTTCGATCCCTCAATGGGAGGATAAAGTGCTGCTGTGCCGGCGCGCCATCGAACCGTGTTACGGGCTGTGGACACTGCCCGGCGGCTTCATGGAAAATGGCGAGAGCACGGCAGATGCTGCGAGACGCGAGACGCTGGAAGAAGCGAATGCGCGCGTGGAAATAATTGATTTGTATTCGATGTACAGCCTGCCCCACATCGACCAGGTTCACATGATGTTCAGAGCCCGTCTGCTCGATCTGGATTTTAGCCCCGGACAGGAAAGCCTGGAGGTCAAATTATTCACCGAGGCCGAAATCCCCTGGGATGAACTGGCCTTCCGCCCGGTACGCTACAGCCTGGAACATTACTTTGCTGAACGCAACAGCGGCACGTTCAGTTTGCATGTAGGCGAACTGAAGCCGGTTCCCCGCGCCGTTTAGCAGAAAACCGCACAACCGCTATATAATTACGCAAGACTTACTGCACTGACACACAAAATGAACTTCATACGAATTTTTATCGCACTTGCCGCCGTCGCATTGACGGGCTGCGCCTCGACGCGCCCGCTCAATCCAGTTGACCCGTTCGAATCGTTTAATCGCGGCGTGTACACCTTCAACGACACGCTGGACAAGGCCGTCGTCAAACCGGTCGCGCAAGGTTACAACAAGGTCATGCCGGAAACCGGCAAGAGCATGGTGATCAACTTCTTCTCCAATCTGGATGATGTGATCGTCACTGCAAATGATCTGCTGCAATTCAAATTCGTCCAGGCTTTCTCGGATGGCATGCGGGTGCTGGTCAATTCCACCGTCGGTGTCGCAGGGCTTGTCGATGTCGCTTCGATGAATCTGGAAAAACACAACGAGGACTTCGGCCAGACGCTGGGCTATTGGGGCGTGAAAAACGGCCCCTATCTGGTTGTGCCGATACTGGGCCCCAGCACCATCCGCGACAGCGTGGGAGACATCGGAGACAGTCAGGTCAGCCTGATTTCCAATACAAAACACGTGCGCACCCGCAACCAGCTGTATCTGACCAAGGGGATCAAGCGCCGCGCGCAACTGCTTGAAAATGAAAGCCTGCTCGATGGAGCCGTCCTTGACCGCTATGCCTTCATACGCGATGCTTACTTGCAGCGGCGTGAAAGCCTGGTCTACGATGGTAACCCGCCGCAGGAACCATCTGAAGACGAGAGCCTGGACAATGAACCGACAGCGCCAACCGAACCCTCACCGGCAGCACCCTGACACTCTGCAGGTAGCTTGCCGCAACAACAGGCCAAGGAGAACCTTGGCCTGTTTTCTTTGTGCCTGACTCTTTCAGCACAGTAGCGAACTGCGCAAATAAATTTCTGAAAATCTGCCGGAATCTGTGTACTCTCTACATCGCTGTAACTGTATTGAGAGACATTCTTCATTCCGCTACGGGCCCAGCCACACATGGAACTTGCTGCCAGATCAATATCAGACGAAAAAACCGCCCGGCTGGTAATCGGCGGGGATCGTTTATCCGTGCGTTGCACGGGTGCCTGGATTGTGCGGGGAATCGCCCGGCTTGAACAACAACTTACACGGTTCGCATGGCCCGAAACAGGCAACCTGGTATTAGACTGCACAGCGCTGGTAGCGCTGGACACATCGGGTGCATGGCTGCTGCAGCGGACTGTCCGTGATCTGGAACAGCGCGGGCGGCAGGTCACGATAACCGGCTTGCGACCGGAGTTCATCGCCTTACTGCAGTTGGTTGCATCCTGCGCGATGGTGCCGCCATCCGCTCCAACTGCCCCGCCGAATTTGCTGATCCGCATCGGCCAGCAATCCTGGCAAAGCTGGCTTAACCTGTCCGGCATGCTGGCCTTTATCGGCGAAACCGCGAGCATCCTGCTGTATTCCTGCATTCAGCCACGCCGCATTCGCTGGCGTGCAATTCTTCACAACATACAGACTGCCGGGTTTGAAGCGCTGCCGATTGTCGGCCTGTTATCGTTACTGATGGGGCTGGTCATCGCGTATCAGGGCGCAGATCAGTTGCAACGCTTCGGCGCCAACATATTCATTGCCGATCTGGTGGGGTTATCCATGCTGCGCGAGTTATCCCCGATGCTGACCGCCATCATCGTCGCGGGGCGATCCGGTTCCGCCTATGCAGCGGAAATCGGCACGATGAAAGTTACCGAAGAAATCGACGCGCTGCGTACCATCGGTGTCGGACCGACAGAGTTGCTGGTGTTACCCAAGATGCTGGCGCTGATCATCGCCCTGCCGCTGCTCACGGTTTTTGCCGATGTCACCGGCGTGCTCGGCGGCATGATCATGGCTCGTTCTAAATTGGACATCAGCTTCGATGTTTTCATCAACCGACTCGGCGATGCGGTCAGCCTGTCCTCATTTCTGACCGGTCTCGGCAAAGCCCCGGTATTTGCCGCGATCATCGCGCTGGTCGGATGCTATCAGGGCTTCCAGGTGACCGGCAGTGCCGACAGCGTAGGGCGGCAGACCACCGTGAGCGTGGTACAGGCTATTTTTCTGGTCATTTTATTCGACGCCCTGTTTTCCATCGTGTTTAACTGGCTGAATATATGAGCGCCGCCACACCAGCGTCCCTCTCTCCCAACCCTCTCCCCAACCCTCTCCCGCTTGCGGTAGAGGGAGCGAACGAATCGCTGCGCGAATTTCAAGTTCCTGAACCGGTCATCGATATCCGCAATTTGTACACAAATTTCGGCGCTAACGTGGTGCATGACAACATCAGCCTGACGGTGCAGCCGGGTGAGATTTTCGCGCTGGTGGGCGGCAGCGGCTGCGGCAAATCGACGCTGCTGCGCACCATCCTGCTGCTGCAACTGCCGGTATCGGGCTCGATCCGGGTATTCGGCCGGGAAGTGCTCGGCTTGAACGACGAACAAGCCATGCCGCTACGGCACCGCTTCGGTGTGATGTTCGAGCGCGGCGCACTGTTCAGCGCGCTGACGGTAGCCGAGAATGTCGCCATGGTGCTCAAGGAGCATACACAACTCAGTCCGCGCCTGATAGCCGAGGTCGCAGCGCTGAAGATCGCCCTCACCGGCTTACCTGCGGATGCCGGGCTCAAGTACCCCAGCGAATTGAGCGGCGGGATGCGCAAACGAGCGGCCCTGGCACGCGCCATCGCGCTTGATCCTGAATTGCTTTTTCTCGACGAACCCACTGCCGGTCTCGATCCGCTGAGTGCCACCGGCATAGACGAGTTGATCAGGAGCTTGCGCGATGCGCTCGGATTGACCATCATGCTGGTGACGCACGACCTTGACCTGCTGTGGCGCGTGGCAGACCGCGTCGCTGTGCTGGGTGAGGGACATATTTTGGGGGTCGGCACCATGACGGAACTGTCGAAAATGGATCATCCGATTATCAAGGAGTATTTTTACGGGTCGCGCGGGCGAGCCGCGCGTGAACAGGCATGGAAGAGAAAGTAAATTTTGCCATCGTAGGCATTTTCGTGTTGGTGCTTGTCGCCGCACTGATAGGCGGCGTGCTGTGGTTTAGCAGCGGCAAATCCTATCGCACGGAATACGATACCTACCAGACCTATATGAAGGAATCGGTTGCCGGGCTGAACCTCAATGCCCCCGTGCGCTACCGGGGTGTCGAGGTCGGACGCGTGCAAAAAATCACGCTGGCCCCGGGCAATGTCGAACAGGTGCAATTGACGTTATCCATCGAGCATGGCACACCCGTCAAGGTAGATACGGTAGCACTGCTCCAGACACACGGATTGACCGGCCTCACCTTTGTCGAATTGACCGGCGGCAGCCGGGATGCGCCCGCGCTGAAAAAGCAGCGCAGCGAAGAATTCCCGGTGATTAAAACCGGGCCATCGCTGATGACACGCCTTGATATATCAGTCACCGCCTTGCTCACCAATCTGAACCGCAGCTCTGAAAATATTAACGCCTTGCTCGATGATGATAACCGGCGTGCAATCAAGCACACGCTGGCGGATATCGAAATCCTGTCGCACACCCTGGCGGCACGGCAGGCGGCGATTGATTCGGGCCTGAGCAATGCGGCACGCGCCATGGAAAACACCGCGCGCCTGACCGGTGAACTGCCTCAACTCGCGATTCGCATCCAGCACAGTGCAGACGCCTTTGATCACATGTCCGACGAGGTTAAGCGTGCAGCTACCAGTACACGAGTTACGATGGACAGCGCCCAGCAATTCACCAATGAAACGCTGCCGGAATTACACCAGCTGGTGGTGGAATTGCGTGACCTGACCGGTTCATTGCGGCGTTTGGGCGGTGAACTGGAACAAAACCCGGCTGTGTTATTACACGGCAAGGCCGCTGCAAAGAAAGGCCCGGGCGAATGATCAATGTAGCCGGAGGTAAACACGAATGAACAAATACTGCACGATGGCGCTCACCATTCTGCTCGCAGGCTGTACCGCCTTTTCGGCGCCAAAAGTGGAAAGCACACACCTCTATCTGCTCGATGCACGGCCTGTCATCGTGGCGGAGGGTAAAAAATCCACGCAAATACTGGCGATCAGCATGCCTGTCAGCCGGTCAGGATACGATACTCCGCAGATGGCTTATCAGCGCCAGCCGCTCGAACTGGAATATTTTGCGACCCATCGCTGGGCAGACACCCCGGCGCGCATGCTGATGCCACTGCTGATGCAGGCGCTGGCCCCGAACTTCAGCGCCGTCGTGCAGGCACCGGGAACGATTCCTGCCAATCTCAGACTGGATACCGAGCTGATACAACTGCAACAAAATTTCACGACCAAACCTGACCGAATACAGCTGACGCTGCGTGCGCAGTTGATAGACTTGAAAGATAAACGGGTCGTCGCCGTGAAACTTTTCGATGAATCCGAAAATATCGGAAGCGACGATGCCTATGGCGGGGTTGTCGCCGCAAATCGTGCTTTGCAACGGGTTTTGGCACAACTGGCCGAATTTTGCCTTAACGCATCTGCAAGCCATTAGCGGGTGTAAGATATTACCGTCTGTTAATTAACTCTCATCAGGAGGATCTCTATCATGCAAAACGATACATTCGAAGCAGATGTTCGCAGCGCCGTCGAGCAAGGCCACGATGTGCAGGAAATGGTGCGGCAGCTTACCTTGCGCCGCATCAGCCAGCGCTCGCTGGACATTGAATCGTTGCGGCAAATCGCCCACGCCGTGCTGCGTGGTGCGCGGGCCGGGGTGCAAAAAGAACTGAACCTGTCTGCGGCACAAACCGACACCGCACGCACACAGCTCAAACAGACCGTCGCAGGTCTTGATATGGCGCTGGCACAGATGGCAAGTGCCGCAAGACTGGCCATAGAAGAAGCGACGAGCCGGGCGCAAAAATTCTCCAGCGAGGATCTTGTCCGTGCACGCGCCGATCTGGAAAGCCTTGATGAAATGTTTATGGAAACGTTGCAAATTTCGGCCGCGAGCGCCCGGGACGCAGCGGGAGAAATCCTGCACGATCTGGCAGCGCACTCCCGCACCCACGGCTCTGCCGTCGGCACGCAGATCAAGGAGTCACTGAATGTCATTACGCACCAATTAGGTTCGGCAGGGCACGCTCAGGCTGTGGCAGGTCTGCATCTGGCCCAGGCCACTACCGACCTGTTGCGCCAGATCGCGGCCGGCGTGCTCACCGGGGTTGCCGAGCACGTCAAACCTGACCAGTCCAAGCACAAGGCGGGCTGATGCTATTACAGGCACTGGTGGCGGTGCGCGACTTGTCGCGCTTGCAGGACATTGCCGCCATCCTGATACGCTACGGGCTTGGCGATGTCGTAGCCCGCATGGGGCTGACCGGCGCGCTTGAACGTGCAGGACAGGTATTGCACCGCAGCAACGCGGCAGAGTACGCCCACCTGCCCGCCCCCACCCGTGTGCGGCGAGCGCTGGAGGATATGGGGCCGACGTTCGTCAAGCTGGGGCAAGTTCTTGCCACCCGTGTGGATTTGTTCGAACCCGAGTGGATCGCCGAATTCGGCAAACTGCAGGACAACGCCCCGCCGGTTCCCTATGCCGACATTCGTCAACAGCTGATTGAAGATCTGGGTGCACCGCCTGAGGAACTGTTCGCGTCATTCGATCATGTTCCACTGGCAGCCGCCTCCATCGCGCAAGTTCACCGCGCCCGTTTAGAGGACGGCAGCGAGGTTGTGGTCAAGGTGCGCCGCCCCGGCATCCGGCCTGTCATCGAAACCGACTTGCGCTGGCTGATGCGCCTGGCGGAACTGGCCGAGAATGAAAGCCCTGAACTGCGCAGCTTCCGCCCCAGGGAAGTGGTTCGGCAATTTGCGCTGTCGCTGCGGCGCGAGCTCGACTTTGCCGTGGAATGCCGCAATGCCGAGCACATCGCGCAAAATTTTGCCGGTTATTCCGAGCAGCCGGACGCAATACCCGAATCACCTGTCATCGTTATCCCGCATGTCTACTGGCAATGGACCGGAGAGCGGGTGTGCGTGCAGGAATATATCGATGGCATTCCCGGACGTCGCCTCGAGGCAGTGGATCAATCAGGCCTGGACCGCAAAATACTTGCCCGGCGCGGCGCGCGCGCGGTGCTGAAGATGATCGTCGAGGATGGATTCTTCCACGCCGATCCGCACCCCGGCAACGTGTTCTATCTGCCGGGCAACCGTATCGCCTTCATCGACTTCGGCATGGTGGGACGCCTGACCGAAGAGCGGCGCGAACAACTGATCAGATTATTGCTGGGACTGGTACAGCATGAACCAAAACGGGTGCTCGATGTATTGCTCGACTGGACAGGTGACGGCGTACAGGATGAAGCCGGGTTAACGCTGGAAATTGAAACATTCCTCGATCAATACCACGGCGTACCGTTGAAGCAACTCAGGTTAGGGTCAATGCTCTCCGACCTTGTGTCCATATTGAGGGGGCACCAGCTGAAGCTCCCCTCCGATATGGCGCTGCTGGTCAAGGCCTTCATCTCTTTGGAGGGTATGGGCCGCGAACTCGACCCTGACTTCGACATCGCCGGCGAAGCCATGCCGATGCTGGAACAGTCGCTGCGCGAACGTTATACGCCGGCATCGCTGATCAGACGCGGCGGGCGCGCAGTCGTGGAAGCAATGACGCTGATCGCAGGCCTGCCGCATGACCTGTCCCGCCTGCTTCGGGCGGCCCGTCGCGGCCGCCTGGAAATCCACATCGATATCGCACACTTAAAACATGTCGGCAACCAGCTCGACGGTGCAGTAAACCGTCTGGCGGTCGGCATCGTCGTCGCAGCCCTGATCGTAGGCTCTTCCATCGTCATGACCGTATCCCGCGGCCCCAGCTTGTTTGACGTGCCATTTTTCGGTCTGACAGGACTTCTCTGTGCTGCGATCGGCATGCTATGGCTGCTGCTGTCCATCTGGAAGAGCAGCCGGGCCGACCGGGAATAACAGTTCGAGCGTTAATACAACACACCCTTCAAGTCACACTCTGTCAGTCAGAAATAGCGTAGAATTCCCTTACGGTTCATAGGATATAGCTTATCCAATTGCACTGAAGTGAGCCGTCTTGCACAAAATCCGGCACCCGATCGAAAAAGCAAAATTTTTCTGAAGGAGCAACATGCGCAATAACCAACCTGTAACCGGACGAGAGCACCCTTTTCCACAGGGCCAGACCGTCATTTCCTACACCGACCTCAAGGGACAGATCACCCGCGCCAACGATGCATTTGTCGAACTTTCAGGCTACACACGCGAAGAGCTGATCGGACACGCGCATAACATCGTGCGCCATCCGGACATGCCGGCTGAAGCCTTTCGTGACCTTTGGGATACGCTTAAAAAAAACCGGCCATGGAGCGGCCTGGTGAAGAACCGGCGCAAGAATGCCGACCACTATTGGGTCCGCGCTTACGCCTCACCGCTGGCGGACGGCACAGGCTATGTATCGGTGCGCGTGGCAGCTGACCGTCAGGAAATAAATGCGGCAGAACAACTTTACGCGCGGATGCGCGGCGATAACAGCATTCGCCTGGATGAAGGGCAGCTGGTTAGTAACACTGTTCTTGCAAAAATATTCCGTCCGATTACCCGCATCAGCATTGCCGCGCGCCTGTGGTTGCTGGCTGCCAATGGAATAGTTGGCTTTGTTGCAGCCATTGCAGGCGGATGGTATGGACTCGGGAATGAATCACTGCTGGCTTTAGGAGTCCTGGCTACGATTGCCTTATTGACTCAGGCAGGAATGCTCATCAATAAACTTAAATCCGGCTTGCGTGAATCAAAGATGGCTGCTGAATCGATTGCTGCCGGAGATTTAACGCGGCCACTCCCGACTCCCGGCAAAGATGAGCTGGGCCATCTCAATGCTGCACTTTCGGTGATGCGTAACAATCTGCATGAGTTGATCGCGAATGTGCGCGAGGATATCACCGCCCTGAATCAGACTTCCAGTGATGTCTCCGCTGCGGCAAACAACAGCTCACATGTCAACGAAGCACAATCTGAAGCGGTCTCCGGCATGGCGGCGGCAATGGAACAGCTCTCCGTCTCGATCGATCAGGTGAGCGAACACGCAAGCGACGCGCATCGCGTCAGCCAGACTTCCAGCGAACAAGCCATCGAAGGTGGTCTTGTCATTCATGGCACCGCGACCGAAATGACAAACATCGCCACCTCGGTTAATCATATAGCCGAAACCATACGGGGGCTGGATAGCTACTCGTTACAAATTTCCGGCATTGCCAACACCATCCGTGAAATTGCCGATCAGACCAACCTGCTGGCATTGAATGCGGCCATCGAGGCTGCTCGCGCAGGAGAACAAGGCCGGGGCTTTGCCGTGGTGGCAGATGAAGTGCGCAAGCTGGCAGAACGAACCGCAAATGCGACAAAAGAGATCAGCGGCATGATAGGCAAGATACAGGAAGGAACCAGGCAGGCGGTAAAAGATATGGAGCTGGGCGTCGTGCGCGTCAACGAGGGTGTCGGGCTGGCTCACAAGGCTGGTGACTCAGTGGGCAACATCCGCGAGGCGGCAGATCATGCCGCACAAGCAGTTAATGACATCACGAGTGCGATTCAGGAGCAGTCGCTGGCGGCACGTGACATCGCCCAGCGCGTCGAGAAGATAGCCCAGGGCACGGAGGAGAACAGCATCTCCTCCGCCCAGACAGCCGAATCTGCCAAACGCATGTCGGAACTGAGCCATCAGCTTGATGAACTGGCTGCACGTTTTAAAATCGCCTAGTCCTTTTAACGTCCTGCGCGCAGCGCATTGATGCGCTCCTCAAGCGGCGGATGAGTCATGAACAGACGGCTCATACCGCCGCCGCCTGAGATACCGGATGCGGCCATCTCTTTTGGCAAGGAAGCTTGCTCGTGATTGATTTTCAGGCGTTCCAAAGCAGCGATCATCTTTTCACGACCGGCTAACGAGGCACCGCCCGCATCGGCGCGGAATTCGCGTTGGCGTGAGAACCACATCACGATGATGCTGGCCAGCACGCCCAGCACCAGTTGGGCTACGATTTCTGCGATAAACGAGCCAATGCCGGGACCGCGTTCTTCGCCCTCTTTACGCAGCAACGAATCCACGAATATCCCGAACAGCTTGGAGAAGAACACCACGAAGGTATTCACCACACCCTGAATCAGCGCCAGCGTCACCATGTCGCCGTTGGCGACGTGGCTGATTTCATGCGCCAGCACCGCTTCAGTTTCATCGCGCCCCATGTTGTGCAACAGTCCCGTGCTCACCGCCACCAGTGCATCATTCTTGTTCCAGCCGGTCGCAAACGCATTCACATCCGGCGCATCGTAAATCGCCACTTCCGGCATGCCGATGCCGGCGGCCTGAGCCTGACGACGGACCGTTTCGACCAGCCAGCGTTCGGTCGGATCAGATGGCGTCACGATGACCTGTGCGTCCACCATGCGTTTGGCCGACCACTTGGACATAAACAGCGAAATGATCGAACCTGCAAAACCGATAACCAGCGACAACACCAACAGCGCGTTAAAGTTGATCGCACCGCTCTGATCAAGAATACGATCCACACCCAGCAAGCGCAGGGTGATGTTGATTACAAACACGACCGCCAGATTGGTCAGAATAAACAAGAAAATTCGCTTCATCATGCTCTCCATAAACAACGTGCCAATTGGCACTCAGCGCGTTAAATGGGGCCAGTCCTCATTTTTTCAAGCGCCCGGTTAGTCAGGCTGTCAGCAGACAAGTTTCATCCGCGAAGAAGTTTTTAAAAACCGGCTTGAGCCTGCTGCAAATACAAAGCTTCAACTTTTGCGCGGGCCCACGGTGTTCTGCGCAGAAATTTCAGACTGGATTTGATGCTGGGGTCATGCGTGAAGCAGCGTATTGGCACAACATCTGCCATCGCTTCCCAGCCCATGGTTTCGGACAACTGCGTGACAATGGCCTCTAACGTGATGCCGTCGAGCGTGGCACGGCTTGCGGGGTTTTTAATGATATCCATGTCTGCATTTTACATGTGTAAGCCCGTCTTGAGCGTTTACAATGACGCATAACGTGAAAGTCGCGCAGCGATTCCTTGCCACCCTCACCCGCTTGCGGGAGAGGGTGGGGAGAGGGAACCGGGCATGGCGGATTTGCGAGTTGATGCCCGCAGGGCATCAACCCTGCTAGAATCACTGACATCAGTTGGGGCGGCGTCTTTGCCATGCCCGTTATTTCAGAATGCACTTTTCATGACCGAACCTGTCCGTCTCGCAAAACGCCTTGTCGAATTAGTCTCCTGCTCTCGCCGCGAGGCCGAGCTTTATATTGCCGGTGGCTGGGTAATGGTCGACGGGCAAGTGGTTGAAGAGCCGCAGTATATGGTGACAGAGCAGCATGTCGAGCTACACCCTGATGCCGATCTGGTCCCGGTTGAACCGGTGACCATTATTTTTCATCAGCCACCAGACACGGGAATGAATATCGACGCAATTTGTGCCGATACGCGTTCAGCTGACGACAACTCCGGCATCCACCTGCTCCGCCAACACTTTTTCAGGCTGACGACGTGCACGCCACTGGAGCGCAATGCCAGCGGCTTAGTTGTGCTCACCCAGGACTTCCGTGTGGCGCGCAAGCTGACTGATGAGGCCGCCACCATCGAGCAGGAATACATCGTCGAAGTCGCGGGCACACTTGCTCCCGACGGACTCAAGCTGCTCAATCACGGCCTCAAATTCAACGGCAAGCCCCTGCCCCCGATCAAGGTCAGCTGGCAAAACGAAACCCGGCTGCGCTTCGCCCTCAAGGGCGTCATACCCGGACAAATTACTCACGCGTGCCAAAAGGTCGGGCTGGAGGTGCTGTCGATGAAACGCATCCGCATCGGGCGAGTTTCCATGGCCAAATTACTGCCAGGCCAATGGCGTTATCTGATGCAGCATGAACGCTTCTAAGTGACTTTTGGTGCCGACAAACGCGTTACATGGTTAAAATGACCTTGTTCATGATTTGGCAACGCCATAATGAAGGGGTATAGCGGCAAAAATCTTATTCGCCCCATTATAATTAGCCGGCAATTCGTAAACTGATGAAGTACATTCATCGCAACCGGGCAGTGTGAGCAACAATCATTGGAACTACAGCAGCAACAAATTAATCAGGAGCGTGCGATGGGTAATTGGTTTCTTTCTTTAAGTATCCGCTGGAAACTGCAATTTGGCTTCTTTTTGGTAACCATGGTCACGACGGTTTACAACCGCATATTGGCTTCGCATGAACTGGGGCAGATGGTCGATATTGCCCGCACTAACGGTGTCAGCGCCCAGATCATCAGCCAGCTCGAAGCCAACCATAACGCCTACATTTTTAATTCGTTCTGGGAGTCCGGCTTGGAGTTTGCGCTCCAGTTCTTTCTTATCGGCATGGTCGCCAGCTTGTTCGTCAAGCCGATCCAGGCTTTGTGCAACGCGCTCAAGGCTGTAGTGCAAGGGGACTTGACCCGTGAAGTTGTGATTAGCTCGCGCGATGAGATCGGCATGCTGGAAGTGAGTTTCAACGAGGTGTTGAACAAGCTCAACCACATCATGCGCGAGGTTGATGCCAGCGGTCGGGAAATGGAGCAATCGGCTTTCCAGATCGCCAAGATTTCACACGAGATCTCCGAGGTAGGGCGTAGCGAGCAGAGCCGTTCGGCTGAAGTGTCCAACGTTACCGACCAGCTGCACCATATTTCAGAGAGCGTGCAGACCCAGGCAACGGATGCGGCCGGTCGCGCCAAACAGACCGAAGAACGTGCACGAGAAGGTATCCGCATGGTGCAAAAAAACATCTCTGAAATGGAGGGCACAGCCCAGGAGGTCAACCTGGCTGTCGATAAAATTTTCGAACTGGAGCAATCCGCAGGACAAATACACGAGATCATCACCACCATCCAGACCATTGCCAAGCAAACCAACCTGCTGGCTCTCAATGCGGCAATTGAGGCCGCGCGCGCGGGCGAGCAGGGACGCGGTTTCGCCGTGGTGGCCGACGAGGTGCGCAAGCTGGCAGAACGCACCACGCGTTCTGCCGGTGAGGTGTCCGACATTATCGGGCAGCTGGGTGGCAATGTGCAGCAGGTTACTGCCTCCATGAATGTGGTGGTGAGCCGTGTACACGACAATCAGCAGGTGGCGGGCGAAACCGCAGCGGTGATTGAGCATATGGCAGGCGAGGTTGCCCAAACTGCGAGTGCCAATGAAGGTATTTCCGGTGCCATTGGTGAGCAGATAAGCTATGTCAACCTGCTTCAGGAGAGGTTGGTGCATCTGTTTGCCACCTTGAGTGAAAGCTCAGCCAAGGTGGAAACCACTGCCGCCATCGGCGATAGCCTGCACAAGGTGACCGGCAAGCTGAATCAGTTGATGTCAGACTTTACCTTCGAGAGCGTTAACGTCATTGAGCCGACGCAAAACGAGAGGCGCACCTACCCCCGCGCCACAAACAGGCTGCTGGTGGAAGCGACTCAAAGTGGCAAATCGTTTGAGTGCTCCAGCCTTGATTTCAGTCTGACCGGCATGCGCCTGATGTTAAACAAAAAGTTTGATGATGCACAGCCGGTGGAATTGGCGGTGTGCTTGCCGCAGAATGACCTGGATCAATACGAGGGGCAACAGCCGCTCAGGTTGCGCGGGCGGGTCACTTGGCAGCGTTTGGAGGGCGGCAAGAATCAGAGCGGAATCACTTTCGAGGCTATGTCGGAAGATGCGAGCCGCAAGTTGCGCGAGTGTTTCAAGTATTACAACAAGACGCCGGAATTTATTGCGGGCAGCCGATAATCTGCACAATGCCACTATGTACACAGGTTCATAGTGGCACCTGAGCAGTCACTTGAATTTACTGCGATATTTGTAGCGACGCCAGGCCCAGACGGCCAAGCCTGCGAACAGCAGCGCGATCAGCAGCGCCTCTTCCAGCTTTTTAAAATCATCAAGAAACAGTTCCAGCGCTTGCCCGAACAGGAAGCCCGCCACGCCAATACCCGATGCCCAGATAGCCGCACCCAGCGCGTTATACAACACAAAACGCCACCACAGCACGGTGCTCATGCCCAGCGCCATTGGCCCCACCGTGCGCAAACCGTAGAGAAACCGGATGCCCACGATGAGCACTTCGTGATAACGCGTGATCAGTAGATTGGCGCGTTCGAAAACCGGCATCAGGCGCGGAAAACGGGACAGCACCCACGAACCGTGCCGCCTTCCCAGCCAGAAGTAGAACTGGTCACCGAAAAAACCGCCTGTCAGCGCGATGAGTATGACCCAGTGCAGCTGCAGATAACCCTGATGCGCCGCAAACCCGGCCAGTATCAGCAGCGTCTCGCCTTCCAGCAGGCACCCCACAAACAGCGCGACGTAGCCATACTGGGCGATCAGAGCTGAGAGGCTCACTGACTCATTCCAACTCTATCTATTTTGCGAATACTTCGCGCAAAAACACCGTCGCCTGCTGCCACGAGTCCTTGTCCGCCTCAGCGTTGTAAGCCAGTGGCAGTTTGAATTTTGTACCCAGCTCATCGGCAGCAGGATTGGTGAAAGCATGCTGAGCGCCGGGATAGGTGACGACCCGGTAGTTCGCTCCCGCATTGTCCATTTCGTGCCTGAAGGCGGCGACGCTCTCAGCATTTATCATCGGATCGGCTTCGCCGGAGAAAGAAATGATGCGCGCTTTTATTTTGCCGGGCCGGGCGGGACTGTCCGTACCCAGTGAACCGTGGAAACTCGCCACACCCCTCAGATCTTCGCCCAGACGCGCCATGTTCAGCACCACGCCACCGCCGAAGCAATAGCCGATCGCGGCCATTTTAGCGGCATCGACTGTCTTTTCCTTGCGCAACAAATTCATGCCCGCTTCGAAGCGCGCTTTTGCCATCGGCATGTTCGTGCTCACCTCGGTTGCGAACTTGCCCGCCTCATCAGGATGATGAGCTTGGTGGCCATCGCCATACATGTCCACGGCCAGCGCGGTATAGCCCAGTTTCGCCAGCATGTCGGCGCGATGCCGCGCATAGTCGTTGTGTCCCCACCACTCATGCACCACCAGCACAGCCGGGCGTCGGCCCTTAAAGCTGTCGTCATAGGCAATATAACCCTTGAGGGTGACGCCATTCGCCTGATAACTCACCTCGCGGCCCTGCACCGCAGCTTGTGCAGCAGCAATTGAAAGACTACATAACAGCATGAATCCTAATATTTTTTTCATATCATTCTCCAGTTTTCAACTAAATAAATCCAGACTGAACAACCGTGCGCACGTAGAATACAGTAAGGTTTTGCGCGCTCACACGTTGCAAAATCTGCTCGGTAATCACATCATCCAGAATGAACTCGACCTTCACGGCCAACTCGCCGGCAAGTTCGAAAAAAGTATCCTCATGCAGCCTGCCGTGTCGCCCGAACCCGGCGATGGCGCGAAACGCCGAACCGCCATGTATACCGAGCGCACGTGCCTCTTCCAGCAACCATTCATACAACGGCATGCCGGCGTGATGTTGTTTTTCCCCGACGTAAAAGCAAAGCTGGTTCATCGTTGTTCTCCTAACGGAAATAGCGGCAGCAGTAATAAGAAGATAAACGTTGCTGCCGCCGTGTCCGTTCCCTCTCTCCTACATCTCCCCCGCAAGGGGAGAGTGATGACGTACCGCCCTGAGATGCTAAGCGTTAATTATGCAGCCACTTGAAAGTCTGAATACCCAGCACCGTCATCAGCAGCGAACCGCCCAGGTGTGCCGCGATGATACCCGCACCCCACGCGTACTGTCCGCGCAACAACAGCGTGACAGTCTCTGCCGAGAAGGTGGAAAAAGTAGTGAGTCCGCCCAAAAAACCGGTGATGATGAGCAGGCGCCACTCCGGCGACAAACCGGGATGCTGCATGAAAAAGGCAATCGACAGCCCGATCAGATAGCCGCCGATCATATTGGCTAACAGTGTACCGAGCGGCAATTCGGGCAGCGCCGGATTGAGCCACAACCCCAGGCCCCAGCGCAGCCAGGCCCCGAAGGCCGCCCCGATACCGATTGCAAGAAATGAGTAGATCATAAGTTCCCCGCCATTGCATCGCTCTGCCCGGCCACCCGCACAGGCGCGAAACCGCCGCCCGGGGTGCGAAAATTAGTGGTCTGTCCCTGGTACAGACGCGCCGCCACCAGCTGGATTTTTCCGTCGTAAACGTAACAACGCACGTCATATTTAAGCGACTCTTCATCGCTCACGCGATGCTCCCCCGGGGCCGCCAGTTTTTGCGCGATATATCCCGATTGCAGGATTTCGCCGAACACGCGACGTGTCAGCTTCTCACCGCGATATGCGCCACGGCTGCCGTAACCGCTATAAGGCTTGAAAAACAATTGTTTGCGATCTGCCCACAGGCTTACTTCCAAGTCCGGCTGCACCACGAAGGTATGCGGGATGCCTGACTGCAACGTGGCAATGTCATCATCGTTCACACCGAGTTCGCGCAGCTCATCCACATCGGTCAGCCGCGCCAGATTGCGCTTGTCCGCATAACAGGCGTAGTGCGCAGGATTCGGGGTCAGCACCACGCTGCCCTCCAGGTATGCGTGCAGCAAGACAGGATGCTGCTGCAAGGTGAAATCCGTCAGCCGGTTATACACCAGATCGATCTGCTGTTCCCCGACATAAAGGCCACCATCGCGCGACTTGAACTCTGCAGGATCTGCAATGCAGACATGGATTCCGGCACGCTCGAACAGGCGTTGCGCCAGCAGGAATTCCGGGTACAGATATTGTTGTTCCGGCATCTGGTCGACGATGGCAATACAGGTAAGCGCAGCATCCCCGCGTTGCAATTGCCACTCGCGGCGGAACATGGCGATAAAAACCCTTTCAAGATCGGCCTCACTCGCCGCCACACCCGGCAAGTCAACATCGCGCTGGCTGTCGAGCAATAAGGCATTTAAAAAAGCGCCGCCCGCATTGGTATTGATTTCGATCAGATGCGCGCCGTCGCTGTTCAGATGAAAGTCATAGCCATAAAACACACCTGACGGACCTGTTTTCAGTTTACCGTTTTCAGTTCCCGGTTTCAGGTGCTCAGTTTCCAATTGTCCATTTTCAATTATCCATTTTTCATTATTCACCACCCGTTCCACCGCCGCGATCACGCCTTGCATCTGCTGCAACTGCACGGGGCTGATAAACACGGCTACATCGGCGAACAGGTGCGGACAACGCTCCACCACAAGTTCATACCATGCCTCGCCTTGTGCCAGCAGCGATTGTTGCAGCGCAGCGCCGTTTAACCTGGCAGCATGCGCATCTGCGTTGAGCCATTTCGCTTCGACCATCTATTTACCACCCAATAATTTCAGTTTCAGATCTTGCTGTGCTGGTTTATCGCCCAGCCATATTTTCAGCAATGCGGTATTAAACGCAACCCCTGCGATCGTGCCTTGCGCGACGCCATTCACGGCAACCAGCGTGCCGATGTCACGCTGATAATCCATCGTAATGATGTCGCCCTTCCTGACCTCACCCACCTTATTGAAAACTTGTTCAAACTGGGTCAGCGATGCCTGCAAGGCCTTCAATTCTTCTCTCGTGTGGTTATTTTCTATCGCATGTTTGAATGCAGACAGCAAGTGATCAGCACTGATGTCGCGCAGCAGATGCAACGCGATGCGTTTGTCACCCGTGTCAGTCAGCACCGCCGCCGCACTGGTTTTTTTCGTGTCCAGATACAGTGCCGCAACATACAAATCGAATACGAATTTGCTGCGCACCCCTGCCCCGTTCAGCACCAGATTGCTGCTACCCGAATGGGCAGCGTCATCCAGCACGACTCCTCCCACCTCGACGGCCTGAACAGTCCAACTCAGGAAAAGCAAAAACGTAAGCAATAAAAATTTTCTCACAACCACTCTCTTTCTCAGACAGTCTATCCGGCTTCCTGCAACTGCAAACTAAAAACGAGTAACCGGTAACCTATCTACAGCGCCTCGAATATCCCCGCCGCGCCCATGCCGGTGCCGATACACATCGTCACCATACCGTATTTTTGTTTACGGCGGCGCATGCCATGCAGCAGTGTGGCAGTGCGGATCGCACCCGTTGCACCCAAAGGATGACCCAGCGCAATCGCGCCGCCGAGCGGATTGACGATGGCAGGATCGAGACCGACATCGCGGATCACCGCCAAAGTCTGCGCGGCAAAAGCTTCGTTGAGCTCAATCCAGCCCATGTCATTCAAACTCAAGCCCACTTGTGCCAGGACGCGCGGGATGGCTACTTTCGGGCCTATGCCCATCACCTCGGGCGCAACACCTGCCACGCTAAAGCCTAAAAACTTGCCTATCGGCGTGAGATTGTAACGTTTCAACGCAGACTCAGAGCATAGCAGCACCGCGCCCGCGCCGTCCGACATCTGCGAACTGTTTCCCGCCGTCACCGAGCCTTTTTGCGCGAATACCGTTTTCAACTTTGCCAAGGCTTCAAGCGAGGTATCCGCGCGCGGCCCTTCGTCCTGCATCGCCATGCGCAGCTTAACCGTTACTTCGCGACTGCTCATGTCCGGCACATGCTCGGCAATCTGATACGGCGTTATCTCGTCCTCGAATTCGCCGTTGTTAATCCCGGCCAGCGCGCGCAAGTGGCTGTGCAGCGCAAACGCATCCTGATCCTCGCGCGACACATGCCATTCCGTGGCGACCCGCTCCGCCGTCAGCCCCATCCCGTAAGCAATGCCGTAATGCTCATTCGTCTCGAAGATCGCGGGGTTGAACGCCACCTTGTTACCCATCATCGGCACCATGCTCATACTCTCCACACCCGCCGCCAGCATCACATCGGCCTCCCCCAGACGGATGCGATCCGCCGCCAGCGCTACCGCCTGCAAACCGGAAGAACAGAAACGATTGACCGTCATGCCCGGCACCGTGTCCGGCAACCCCGCCAGCAGCAGCGCGATGCGCGCCACGTTCATCCCCTGCTCCGCCTCCGGCATCGCACAACCTGCGATCACATCGCCGATCGCCGCCGGATCGAGCGACGGTACTTGGGCCAGCACGCTCTTCAACACATGCGCCAGCAGATCATCGGGACGCGTGTTGCGAAACATCCCGCGCGGCGCCTTGCCGACCGGCGTGCGCGTCGCGGCAACGATATAGGCTTCCTGGACTTGTTTGCTCATGACATCTCCTCAATTCCGTAGCGGTTT
>JAUSNM010000049.1 GCA_030645535.1 Gallionella sp.
ATCCTCTATCTGGGGGACTCCGCGTCTACAGGCAAGAACCTGACCGATGCCGGGCTCAAGCTGTTGCCTTTGCCCGACACACTCACACCCAAAGGGGATGCGGCTTACTTGCATCCCTTGTTTGAGTTTGTCGCATCTTCAGCGCGCGGGCAGTTGGCCCCGCTGCAATTGCGTGCCCGTCACCTGGCAGAGAGCCTGCGTCGTGCGGCCTTCGCAGGCATAGCCGCAAGTCTGCTGGCCGTGATCCTGTTCGGGCAGCAAGATTTCCGCGCGCTGATAAACTTGCATGGCCGTGAACAAACCCTGAATGCCAATCTGCAACAGACAACCCGGGAACGAGATCTGCTGGCGGGTCGCATCAGCGCCAGCGGAACCGACCCGGCACTGGTACGCCAGGCGACTAAATTTGCGGCGCTGGAAATGGAAGCACCCCCTGCCCTCGAATCCATTCTTCAGTTTGCCGCCGCCACCATTGCCGACTTGCCTCAGGTCCGCATCAAGAGTCTGACTTTCCGTTTTCCAAAGCAGGGCGAGCGCTACTGTCAGGGACAAAGCGTCATTCCGCTATTCAGCGGCAGTGAGCCATCATATTCGGGCAACGCGGCTGCACCGCAGCGTTTTAGCGAATTGCAATTCAGCATTTTACTGACTGAAAATCTGACCCCTGCCGCACAAATCGACATTCGCAAGCGCATCTCAGCCGCACTCAAGGCACGTGACGGCGTCCAGTTGATGCAGGATCCGGCCGCCTTCTCGCTGATCAATACCCTCAAGGGCGGATTTGGCATGGAGACCGCGAGTGCGGAGAATCTCTGGTGCATGAGCATCCCCTGGAGCACCACGCCAGCGCCCCTCTCTCCTGGCTCTCCCCCGGAAACGCCCTCTCCTCAATCCTCTCCCGCAAGCGGGCGAGGAAGCGAACGAGGGAGTCAATCGTTAATTCCTGCGGTGGAGAGGGAATCTGCTTCGCTGCGCGAACCTCGCGTTAAGGGATTGCCATGAACGCCTATGGAGTCGTGCTTAAACCTGCCAGAGTCGCCCTGGTCCTGTTCGCGTTATCCGTGCTGATTGCTTTTGCGGTCGTTGCCGGCCTCGCCGAATATCGCACCGGAAAAGAGCAGACCATCAAACAAACGGATCAACAGCTGGCGGCCACGCGCGAAGAAATCAGGAAACTCACTTTTGATCTGGATTCAATCAACAGGCTGGCCGCAAAATACAAGCAACTCACCCTTGTGGGTTTCATCGGCGAACCTGATCGTGACGGCTGGGTACAGCGTCTGGAATCCATCTACCGCGACACGCACCTGCCGCCCACCTTGCGCTACACGCTGGCCCCGCCTCAATTGCTCAATCCACAGCCAGTCGCCGCCGACACCGAGTCAGCCTACCAGAACAACGTTTCGCACCATGACCTGGCGCTGGAGCTGTCCGGCATCCATGAGGGTGAACTGCTTGATTTTATGGACAAGCTCAGCACCGACTGGCAAGCGCCGTACCGGGTGGAGACTTGCCAGATAGCGCGCGGCGAGGCCAGCGAGCCGATAGCCGGGCTGCAAATAAAATGCACCGTGCAACTGTATTCGCTGCCGTCAAAAGCAGGAAATGCAGTCGTTAGTCGTTAGTCGTTAGTCGGCAGCTTCAACAGGAGGATGAACACCATGAACAGCAAATTAATCTGGTTTGTCAGCCTGATGCTGTTTGGCGGCACTGCGCAGGCCAACACGATCGGCACGGTGTTTTACTCGCCCGCCGAGCGCTCGGCGCTGGTCGCCGCGCGCAGCGGTGTCACGCAGAGCGCCATCTACACCTTAAACGGCATCACGCTGCGCGGTGCAGGTAAAAGCGTGGCATGGATCAACGGTCGTGCCGTCACCCAGGTGCCGCAGGATGCGGCCATCCCGACCCTCGTCATCGCCCGTGACCATGTGCTGATCGAGGGAAAAGTCATCAAAGTGGGCGAGTCGCTCGACATCATTTCCGGCCAGCGCGTATTGCGCCTGCCCGAAAAAGCCGTGCAGGTGAAGCCATGAAAACCCGCTCAAAACAACAGGGCTTCGCGCTATTTCTGATCGCCATCCTGCTGGCAACTGCCGCCGCAACCGTGACTGTCAAAGCCCTGAAACACCGCAGCGGAAACATCCAGATCGCACGCGACAGGATCACGGCGAACGCACTGGCACAGGCGAAGGATGCACTGATCGGACGTACCGTCTCGCAGTCACTGGTTACTTCGGCGGGCTATCTAAACTTACCAGACATCGGATCGGGTGTTAATTATTCAGAAGGAAATGCAGCAGGAGATTTTTCAGAAAATAACGCAGATTACTCGGTGATCGGAAAAATGCCGTGGAAAACGCTCGGGATTTCACCATCGCGCAATGGGCAAGGAGAATGCCTCTGGTACGTGGTTTCCGGCCGCTTCAAGAATACTCCGCAAACTGGCGTATTCAACTGGGACACCCAGGGTCAGATCGACGTCAATGACGGCAACGGCAATCCCATCGCAAGCAATGTCGCCGCTTTGCTCGTGGCTCCCGGCCGCCTCCAGGCCGGACAAAACCGTGCACATGATCCTGCTGACACTCAATACATTCAATGCGGCGGTAACTACGATACGAGCAACTACCTCAATTCCTACTTCAACGGCAGCACAAATAATCGCGTCGCGCTCAATGCCAACAACAAGCCGTTCACAATGACGAATAACGACCGCTTCCTGTTAGTCACCATCGATGACATCTTCCGCCCGATTATCCAGCGCAGTGATTTCCGGGATCAGATAACTGCGCTGATGAACGATACTGTTTTCATACCCCACCTCCAGTCCGTCGCCATCGCTGGTAAAAAAGGCACAAACAGTGTCGATTGCGACAACACCGACCCCACCATTCCCAACAACAAGATTTTTTGCACCAACTGGAAGGAAATGCTGCTGCTCACCAATCTGCACGAGCCGTCGAACATGACCATCATTAGCAATGGCATCCCGGCTACAACTGGCCCCTGTACCCGCGTACTGATCTTTGGCGGGCAGAAAACCACTGGTCAAGCACGCATAACCAACACCGACAAGAATAATCCGGACAACTATCTCGAAGCGCCAAACCGAGCCGCCTTCGACACACCGACCGCTCACTCCGGCAGTTTCAGCGGCTTCTTGACCTTCGATGCCAAAAATCCAGGGCATGACCTGCTGAGGTGCATACCATGAAAACTATCCATAGCAGTATTTTACGAATCAGTGGCTTCACTCTCGTCGAAATGGCCATCGTGCTGGCAATCATGGCGCTTATTCTCGGCACCGGGCTGACGCTGCTTTCCGCCCAGCAGGAACAGCAGCGCATCGATGAGACAAAAACCAGACTCAGCGATGCGAGCGAAGCGCTGATTGGTTATGCACTC
>JAUSNM010000067.1 GCA_030645535.1 Gallionella sp.
TCTGAATGTCGTGTCCTTCATGCTTCTCGACTTCCAGGACTTGATCACCTTGCAAATCAGCCAAAACGAACGGCATGCCTACATTCGGGAATGTCGCGTTATTCCAGCCATTCGGGCGGTTAGCGTCTACATAGAATGTGCGCATGTAGGTGTACAACCAGTCGGCGCCACGTGAACGGGCAATCACGCTCAAATCAGGCGGTGCAACGCCATACGCCAGCTTCGCTGAAGCCGTATCCATCGCAGATTGCATTTTCGAACTGAACTGGACATCTTCCGGCAGCTCGATGTCTTTCTTGACCTGCTCTTCGTTCATGCCAATATCACGCAAGCGGTTGTAGCGCATGTAGGTGGCCGAATGGCAGGCCAGACACCTGGAAGTAAACAGCTTTGCACCGCGTTGCAACGACGCCTGATCATTCAAATTGACTGGCGCCTTGTCCAGGTGAACTCCCTGACCTGCGATCGCCAATACGGGTACTGCCATCAGCACCAGCAGCCATAGTTTTTTAATTGCATTCATCTCAACGAACCTCTCTCAATTATTTAGGACGTCAGACGATCAGGCTCGGGCTTGCACTTGTCGATCCTGGTGTACCACGGCATCAGCAAGAAAAATGCAAAGTAGACAACCGACAGAATGCGCGAGAGCACGGTATAGGTCGGGGTTGAGGGCAACATGCCCAACCAGCCAAGACCGATGAAGCTCACCACGAACGAGGCCAGAAATGCCTTATAGATCGGGCCGCGATAACGGATCGACTTGACACGGCCGCGATCCAGCCACGGCAGCAGGAAGAAGATCAGCGTGGCAACCCCCATCGCTACCACACCGGGGAACTGTGAACCGAACAACGGCGGCACCGCACGCAGGATTGCGTAGTACGGCGTGAAATACCACACCGGCGCAATGTGCTCAGGTGTCTTCATCGGGTTGGCCGGCACGAAGTTATTATCTTCGAGGAAATAGCCGCCGATTTCCGGCGAAAAGAAGATGACCGCAGTGAAGACCATCAGGAAAAGCACGGCAGCGACCGCATCCTTGGCAACCATATACGGGAAGAAGGGAATCCCATCCAGCGGTTTGCCGTTCGCATCCTTGTTTTTCTTGATTTCGATGCCGTCCGGGTTATTGGAACCTACCGCATGCAAGGCAACGATATGCAGGAAAACGATGCCCACTAACATCAGCGGAACCGCGATGACGTGCAAGGCAAAGAAGCGATTCAGCGTGGTATCGGAAACCACGAAATCGCCACGGATCATGATGGCCAGATCGTGACCGATGTAGGGTACAGACGAGAACAGATTGACGATCACCTGCGCACCCCAGAACGACATCTGACCCCATGGCAGCAGATAACCCATGAAGGCTTCAGCCATCAATGCCAGATAGAGAATCATGCCGATGATCCACAGCAACTCGCGCGGCTTGCGATACGATCCGTACATCAGGCCACGGAACATGTGCAGGTAGACCACCACGAAGAACATCGACGCGCCGGTGGAATGGACGTAACGCAGTATCCAGCCCCATTGCACGTCGCGCATGATGTATTCGACTGAAGCAAAGGCAAGCTGAGCATCCGGCTTGTAGTTCATGGTCAGGAAGATACCGGAGAGGATCTGAATCACCAGTACCAGCAGCGCAAGACCGCCAAAGAAATACCAGAAATTAAAATTCTTCGGTGCGTAGTATTCGGAGAGGTGCGTCTTCCAGGTTGAAACCAACGGGAAGCGCTCATCGATCCAGCCTATCAGTTTGCCTGGTAATTTAATCATGCCGAGGCCCCCTTGCTGTCATCACCAATCAACAGGCGAGTCTCGCTCAAATACTTGTGCGGCGGGACGATCAGATTGGTCGGTGCAGGCGCACCCTTGAAGACGCGAGCTGCCAGATCGAAACGCGAACCGTGGCACGGACAGAACCAGCCGCCAGCCCAGTTTGCACCCAGATCGGCAGGAGATATTTCCGGACGAAAGGTAGGAGAACATCCCAAATGCGTACAGATACCCAGCACGACCAGCACCTCAGGTTTGATCGAGCGGGTGGAGTTATTGCAGTATTCAGGCTGTTGCTGAACAGAGGATGAAGGGTCAGCCAATTCACCGTCATGCATGGTCAGCAAATCAAGCATTTCTTTGGTACGACGCACGATCCACACCGGTTTGCCTTGCCATTCGACGCTCATCATTGTGCCTGGCAGTATGGCTTCTATATCCACCTCAACCGGCGCACCCGCAGCCTTGGCGCGCTCGCTCGGCATCAGGCTCAGTACGAAAGGTGCGGTAGCGCCTACTGCCGCCACACCGCCCACCGCTGTAGTCGCAGCGATCAATAGTCGCCGCTTGCTGTGATTCACATTTTCAGTCATATCCATCATTCCTTCAGTTAAATCGTCGTTTACAGGTAACGATCCAAACCGGCGCTACTGCCGGTTTTTAATTATTTTTGGCACCTTGTTTGACCCACTTCCTCAGGACCAGAATGTACTGACGATCCAACGTGCCGCTGCTGTTCAGGCCCATCGGCATCTTCAAGCCATTATTGGTACCCGTGAGTAATTTGGTAAAAGTGCTGACCTCGCTGTTGCCTGGAATAACGACGGCTCCAAATTTTGTGCCCTTCATCGTGCCTTGATATGAAGTCAGGTCCAGGCCGCTCTTGACGTAGCCTTTCCCGCCGGGTTCATGGCAATTCACGCAATAATCGTGAAGAATCGGCTGCACATCTCGTATGAAGCTCACCTCGCCTGGCCCTGAAGATTCGGTTGCGGCCTGATTTGGCGCAACTGTTGTGGCCAGTGCATTGAGCGAAAGCGCAGCCAGCATCGCCCCGCACAGCAACATTTCAATTTTCATACTACTTCCCCCGTTACAGCTGAGCGTCAGCCACATCAAAATGTAAAGAAATCAATCAGCCCAAGCAACGCAGCGTAATGGCGCTGCCCCACAACAACGACCGCTAAAAAACCTGCCGAATCGTAGTCTCG
>JAUSNM010000074.1 GCA_030645535.1 Gallionella sp.
GTTCGCTACCGCACAGAAGCGCTGTGACACTCAGTTCAATCTTCATCCTTCGCAGAGGTAACCTGTAAAAAGCAGTTAGCCACTGCTTATATGGCTTGAACTGAGATTTTCAGGATGGAAGCTAATTTACGACCGGGAAAATTTATGACCAGTGACTTCGTTGATCGCATCGCCCCCGCCACGCTTAACTGGCTCGTGCGTCTGAAAATCGTTCTGATCGAGTCGCTGAGCTCCTGGGTTGATCATCGCGCATCCAGCAAAGGCGCGGCCCTTGCCTTCTATACCCTGTTTTCCATGACGCCGATCCTGGTGCTGGCCATCGCATTCGCCGGCTACGTTTTCGGTGCCGAAGCGGCTCAGGGTGAGATCGTCGCCCAAATACAGGGATTGGTAGGGCCCAATGGCGCACAAGTCATCCAGGCAATGCTGGCAGCCGCGCGTGATCCGGACTCCGGGCGGATCGCGACACTCATCGCATTCGTCCTGCTGCTGGTGGGCGCCACGAGCGTCTTCGCCGAGTTAAAGGATAGCCTGGATGAAATGTGGGGTATCGACAAACCTCGTCAGTCGGCCTTTAGCGTGCTGTTAAAAACCAGACTATTGTCCTTTGGCATGGTACTGGTTCTGGCTTTCCTGCTGCTGGTATCCCTTGTTGTCAGCGCCACACTGTCCATGCTTGAACACAATGCCTACGGGGTTCTGGGCAGTTCCGCCGCCGTTCTCGAAACGATCTCCTCCCTGATTTCGTTCGGCGTTATCGCCTGCATGTTTGCCGTCATCTACAAGACCCTGCCTGACGCACCGCTGTCGTGGCGCGATGTCTGGATCGGTGCCGCCTTCACGGCCGGGCTGTTCAGTCTGGGAAAATATGCGATTGGTTTGTATCTGGGCAACAGCGGCGTCGCATCCAGTTTCGGTGCCGCAGGATCCTTGATCGCGTTGCTGCTATGGGTGTATTACTCGGCTCAAATTTTCTTTCTGGGTGCTGAGTTCACGCGGCATTACGCGCTGTGGTTCGGCAGCCTGCAGCATGAGAGACCACAGGTCCTCGCGCAAACGATCTTGACCAAATCCGGATAAACCCCGGTTATGTGTTCGCTGTGTTATTTAACCGATATTTTTAAAGGAACCAGGCGCGATGTGTTTTTCAGCAACAGCAAGTTTTGTAGCCGGCGTTTCATTGACAGCAATTGGTGTCGTAACGGTGAAAATGGCGAAACGCAAAACAAAAATACCGTTTGCGATGATTCCGCTTTTATTCGGGATTCAGCAACTCATAGAGGGCATGCTGTGGTTGTCATTCAAGTTCGAGGCACCTCTGCTCAATGTGAGCATGACATACTTGTTCACGTTTTTCTCGCATGTGCTGTGGCCGATATTTATGCCGTTATCAATTGGCCTGATGGAAACGGTACCTTGGCGTAAAAAGGTGATCCTGGCATTCCAGATCATCGGGGGCGCAGTCGGCCTGTATCTTCTCTACTTTATTATCAGATTCCCGATCACGTCTGAAATCAAGGTACACGTGATGTACATCTTTCCGCATTTTCATAAACCCATGGTGCTGTTGCTTTATATTGTAGCAACCTGTGTCAGTGGCTTCTTTTCGAGTCACAAGATGGTCAATATCTTTGGTGTGCTCGCGCTGTTACTTTTTATAGTGGCTTACTGGTTCTACACGGTCGCATTTTTCTCGGTGTGGTGCTTTTTTTCCGCGATACTAAGCGCCATCATTTATTTGCACTTCAAGTCTGGAAATCAGCGCGCACCAGACTTGATGGCGCAACGCACATAATTTGTTCAGGCCTCGACGCGCGCAATCCGGATAATTTCAGCAGCAATATTTTCCGGCGACAGAATAAAATCGATGCACCCGCTGTCGATTGCGCTCTCGGGCATGTCAGGCTGTTTCGCTGTGCTAAGCTTCTGCGCGATGGTAATGCCGCCTGCTTGTTTGATGCCGCACAGCGCTGCGGCGCCGTCTCCATCAAAGCCTGAGACGATGACGGCAATAAGTTTGCCGTCCCAGTGACTGCTCAGCGAGCGCAGAAAAACCGTGATTACATCAGGCCAGCCCAGAGGTTTCGATATCGGCTCCAGACGAAACTCCCCATCCAGGACATGTAAATCCCGATTTTCAGGGATGATAAATACATGATCGGGTTCAATTATCAGACTATCCGTAATCAGTTCAACCGGCATCGTTGTGAAGCGGGGAAGAACTTCATGGAGGAGTGTCGGTGTTTCTGTGATGTGATTCACGATGACGATAGCCACGCCCATATCACCTGGCAGATTTTGCAAAAGGCGAATATAAGCGTCAAGGCCACCGGCCGACCCGCCGACACAAACAACAGGGAAATTTTTCACCGATAAATCCACTTTTAGAGACATCTTATTCACCTTTCGTATTCCCGGTCAGGATGGTATTTGGTGTTATTTCAAAAGGAGAGTCAACTGATGAATAAAGCTGCGCCCTACCGTGCCCGGCCGCCCGGAATCGGGCTGGAGGTCGCAGAAGGGCTGCTGTTATGGCTGGCTTTTCAGCTATAACTAACACCTTTCTTCATCCACGAAATGCTTCAAGCAGGGATACTGCCTTCGGCAGTACCCCTGCGAGAACCTTTGCATGGACAACTGTTTTTTTGTTTATTTTGCATGGCAACGAACACCGATCCGTTGCAGTCGCGCCCTCAAGACTGCAATTTCATCGAGCAGATCCAGCGCCAGCGCGACACCAGCAGGATTAATCTCCAGGTCACGCGAGAACGACAAGGCAAGTCGCGTGCGGCGCAGAGACTGCCCGGTGAAGTGCCAATCCTGCGGTGTCTCACCAATGGGTTCTAACACCCCCTCAAAAACCCAGGCAATTACGTGATCCTCGGAGGCGTGACTGGCCTGACATAGTTCAACCAGCGTCAGATAGTTCTCCTCCTCGATTACCGAACCCAGTACCAATTCTGTATTATCAAAGCTCATGACGGATTGCCTTTCATATGAGCGCGGGGATTAAAATTAAAGGCACTGGCCATGGCGCGGTAAGCCTGCTTTTCGCCATCGGTCACAGCCGGTGGCAGGGCGATTGCCAGCACGGCATATAAATCACCCGGCGGATCACCAGGAATCCCTTTGCCCTTCAGACGCAACTGACGCCCGGCAGCGGAGCCTGCCGGCACGCTGATTTGTACCGATCCTTCGGGAGTCGGCAAGGTCAGCGAACAGCCGAGCACCGCTTCCCAGGGCGCCAGCGGCAGATCGAAAAAAACATCGCGACCATCGACGCGAAATTGCGCGTCGGGATTGAAACCAATTTCCAGATACAAGTCGCCTGCCGGACCATTCCCGATCCCAGGCTCACCCTGACCTGTCAGGCGCAAGTGCTGGCCGGCACGTATGCCACGCGGGATGCGAACATCAAGCTTGTGCTCCCGCATGCTGACATGTCCTGTCTCATCGAGCACTGGCACACGCAGCGAAATGCTGCGCTGGGCGCCGCGATAAGCATCTGCCAGATCAATCAGCACCGTTGCGTGATGATCTTCGCCCCTTGCGTGCATGCCGTGCCGCTGTCCCCTGCCTGTTTGTCGACCGAACAGCGACTCAAAGAAGTCGCTGCGATCCATACCGTCACCGAATCCAAAATCCCGGCCGCCAAACTCAAACCCGGCATCCCAGCCAGGTGGCGGCTGAAAGTCTTGCCCGGCTCGAGCACCGCTTCCTATCTGATCGTAGGCGGCACGTTTCTCGGGATCCTTCAGAACGTCGTGTGCCTCCCCGAGTTCTTTGAAGCGTGCCTCAGCATCGGCATCCTGGCTCACGTCGGGGTGATATTTACGCGCCAACTTGCGATAGGCGCGCTTGATTTCGTCCTGTGTCGCACTGCGTGGCACACCGAGTGTCTCGTAGTAATCCTTGAATTTCATGGCGGCAGGTATTTCCGTTCAGATCAGGTGTCGACCGACATGGCCAAATGCCACGCGGCATCGCATACAACGACAGGATGAACAAACATTTCATTTGAAGCAAACAATGCATGATTCAACGGAACCAAAATACGGTAATAAACCCGCGCCGTATGTACGCAGCCGAACAGAGCATGCAATTTTAAAATAGTAAATTTGCGGCAAATGAAAAAACCGCTCTACATAGCGACCTCCATAGCAGCAGCGCTGATACTCATCCCTGCGGTGGTACTGGTCGTGCTGCTCAATGTCGACTGGAACCTGGCCCGGCCATGGCTGAATGCGCGCACCAGCGAGGCGCTCGGCCGACCTTTCGTCATTGCAGGCGATCTCTCGCTGACCTGGGAAAAACAGGCCTCAATCAATCAGGTTCAAGATTGGCGTGGCAATATCCCCTGGCCGCATTTAATCGCACGGGACATACACATCAGTAATCCGCCAAATATGACGGCTTCCGCCGAATCCACAGCGCCGGTTGAAATGGCAGGCATCAGGCAGATCGACTTTTCACTAAACCCCTTCGCACTACTGAAAAAAAATATCGAGATCCCTCTTCTTCGTTTCGATTCACCCGCTGTCAACTTGCGTCTTGATGCCGATGGCAGGAACAACTGGACCTTCAGGAACGATGACAAGCCGTCCCCCTGGCAACTGAAATTGCAAAAAATCATCTTTACCAAAGGCAGCGTCCACCTGATCGACGCCATCCGGCATGCCGATGTGACGGCCAATATCGATACGCTCGATACGGATCCGACCTATGGCATGAAGTGGCAATTGCACGGCAAGCTAGGCGGCGATGCGGTCAGCGGTGCAGGGCGTGCGGGTGCCGTGCTATCGCTGCAACAGCAAACTGTGCCTTATCCGATCATGGCACGGCTTCACATTGGACAAACGGTAATCGCAGTGGAAGGCGTGCTGACCAAGCCCTCTGATCTGGCAGCCCTTGACATGCACCTGAACGTGTCCGGCGTGAGCATGGGCCGCCTGTATGCGTTAAGCGGCATCTACCTGCCGGAGACGCCGCCGTTTGCAACCGAAGGTCATCTGATCGGTACGCTGGGACCGCATGGCAGTCGCTGGATTTACGATAATTTCAGCGGCAAAGTGGGTGCCAGCGATATCGGAGGCAGAATCACATATCAATCAAGACAGCCACGCCCGCTGCTATCCGGAACAGTCGTATCACATGTGTTGCACTTATCCGATCTGGCCCCCCTGATCGGTGCCGACTCGAAGTCCAGCCAGGCACGTCGCGGTGCCGCCACCATCCAGCCTGCGAACAAAGTGTTGCCCATCGAGCCGTTCAGGACGGAACGCTGGACGAGCATCGATGCTGACGTCAAATTCAGCGCCCACAAAATTATCCGCGACAAGGCATTACCCATCAAAGAGCTGATGACGAATGTGCATTTGCAAGATGGAGTGTTATCCCTGTTGCCGCTTAATTTTGACATCGCCGGTGGAAATCTGAGTTCGAACATGACGCTGGACGGCAACGGAAAATCCGGCAAAAATGCGATCAAGGCAACAATGAAGGTGACGGCCCGCCATTTGCAGTTGAAACAATTATTTCCCACCTTGCAACCGCTCCAGGCGAGTCTCGGTGAAATCAATGGCGATGCTTCCTTGTCAGCGGTCGGCAATTCCATCGCCAGCTTGCTGGGTACGTCCAATGGCGAAATCAAGATGCTCATCAATCAAGGTACAGTCAGCAAACTGTTGCTCGAAGAAATGGGCTTGAATATAGGCAGCGTGATCCTCTCCAACCTGTTCGGCGACAAGCCGGTCAAACTCAATTGCATGGCAACTGATTTAGGCGTGACCAATGGACTGATACAGACGCGCAGTTTTATCATCGACACGAACGATGCGATTATCGATGTCAGTGGCAAGATCAATTTGACTCAGGAACAACTGGATTTGACCATCAAAACCATGAGCCGCGGACTGCGCGTGTTATCGCTCAGAGCGCCAATATATGTGCGCGGCAGCTTCACGCAGCCGCGCGTCAGTGTCGACAAGGGTGTTTTGGTAATGAAAGCGGGAGGCACAATTGCGCTGATCGTCCTGGCACCGGTCGCTGCCCTGATACCCTTGATCAATACCGGGCCGGGGAAAGACAGTGAATGTGCAAAGCTATTGGCAGCTGCGCGAATCAAACCGGTGTCGCCGCCCGCAGGCCAGACCTACCGCAGGAAAATCAAACCCGGGGTCAAGTAAAAATACAGATAAGAACCCAAGCCGTTAACAACAATAGTCCATATCAGCTGATCGTTCTGGTTACTAGCTGACGGTGGGCCGGCCCGACATGATTCCGGCATACCCGGACAAGGTCTCGCCAATAACGATGCCTTCATCGCTAATGTCAAAAAATCTAATGTCCTTGCTGTGCTGACTGCCACGGACTTTAACGACAGAGATGACGCGTTTGAATTGGCCTGCGATTTCGACATAACGCTGCACGACAATTGCATCGGCGAGAAAAGCACTCCCGTATGGACTAAAGCGCAAATCGTTGTAGCGGTCTTCGAGTTCCGAGGTCATCAATACGGTCACGCCCATGCCAGTCAGATTGGCAATCATTCGATACAGCGAACCGCGAAAATCATCGCTAAACTCGGGAGCCAGTGCCAGCTCAAAACCCGACAGGGAGTCTATGACGACGCGCTTTGCCTTCATTCGGGTAATCATTTCGATCAAATCATGCAAGGTTTCATCAATCGACAAATCCAGGGAGCGCGTGTCAATTACCCCGACGTGTCCATCCTTGACCAGCGCTTGCAACTTATTGCTCAGCATTTGGTTGGGGCTCTTCTCAAATGCCGCAATCACACCGGGCTCGCCACGGCGTATCCCTTCGGCAAGGAATTCCGTTGCCAATATGGTTTTTCCTGAGCCGGATGGCCCAACCACGAGCAGCGAATATCCAACCGGCAGGCCGCCACCCAGCATTTCATCCAGGCCGGGGACTCCCATGGGAATACGTTCCTCTTCCGTGGATATTGCCAATGACTCAACATTTGAGCCTGGTTCGACAATCGCACGCGGAAAAACCTGAATTCCCACGTCACTAATGCGGAACGTATGCAAACCGGGCACCTGGGCTTGACCACGCATTTTGACCACCTGCATCTTGCGCACCATTGAATTGCGCTGCATATTTTGCGTAAGCCACAAGATACCATCCGCCACGGTAAAGACGGGGCTGGACTCTGCCTCTGTCGTCAAATATTCACCGATTAGAAATGTGGTGGCCTGCCAACTCGTCATTTGCATACCCAGTTGCTGCACGAACTTCTGCAAATCGGACGCCCCCCGGTCATTCTGCTTCGCTGTCTGCACAACGGATCGAAACGAATCAACAAATACCAGACTGGGGGCATAGTCTTGCACTTCTTCGGCGATGCGCGACAATACGCGGTCAAAATCTCCATCCAACAGTTCTGCAGACAGGTTGACGAAGCGGATCGAATCATTGACTTTATTGAAATCAAAGAATGGAAATTGCTGTTGATAACGGAGCATCTTCAAAACGGGTTCCCCGAGCACCGTGAAGTACAGTGCCCGATTATCCGGCTTTGACAGCGAGAACATGATCTGGTGAGCAAGCGTTGTTTTTCCGCTCCCTGGTGTGCCCGCAATCAGGTTAAATGAGAATTCCGGCAGACCTCCGCCCAGCAGGTTGTCAAAACCGGGGATGCCAGTTTTCAGACGACGTATGCTTACCTTTTTATTCATTTTTTAACTCCTTCGGGTGCCCGGACAAACGCTTTTCGTCGCCGGCACTATCCGAAACGCCATTTGGTTGCACGGCCAAAAGCTCTTCTGAGCCCCAGGCCGAACGTAAAATATTGGTGGTTAATTCCTCACCAATGAAGGTGGACAAGATGTCGGTGAAAGTGATCAGCAGCAGACTGTTTGCTTCGCTGGCTTGCTCAGGCGTTCGTTCTTCAAGGCTTAATTTTAATCCAGAGAACCGTTGAACAGCCTGTGGTGGCAGCGGGCCTGCCGCGAGCCAGGGAAATTTTGACCGGGCAGAGAATACACTGCGCCCGTAAAGTGAATTGAAGCCATCTTCACCGATGATTGAAATAATTTGGCTCGCCATCCGATCCCATAAGCCAATCGCGGCATCTGCAACTTTTTCAGAGTGCTGAGCCATGAGGCTTTTAATTATCTGGTGCCGCAGCAAGTCACTGTTTTGCATAAGGAAAATATCAATGAACGGTCGACATAACGACGTTGGTGGAATGCAGCTACTGTTAAAATCTGGCCGCAGTATAGTGCATATGCTTGATAGCGTATACCAGTAGTGCCACTGAAGCAGTATTAGCAGACGGCTACACCTTTATGAGAACTTCCACAAAGACCGTTATTGGCATCAGGCGCCTTTTATTTTCAAGGGTGGCAACTTCCGTACAGGTCAGAATCGTTCTGCGAGCGCCTTTTCCAGCTTGATCTGATCGACCGTAAAACCACGTATTCCTTCAGCGAGCTTGTCTGCCGCCATCACATCCTGATTCATCTCCCAGCGGAATTGGGCCTCGGTCATCGAAGCCGCGCGCGGCTTGATCATGCCGGCATAATTCAGTTGGCATTGCAGCGTACCGTCGGTACTTTGCAGCTCTTCCAGAAAGGTCGGGCTAATCGTCAGGCGGTCGCAGCCTGCCAGCGCCAGAATCTCGCCACTGTTGCGAAATGATGCGCCCATCACCGTCGTCGTGTAGCCGTGTTCCTTGTAATACTGGTAGATGCGGCGCACAGACAGCACGCCCAGATCTTCTGCGGCAGGAATATCGGCGCGTCCTTCATGGGCTTTTTGCCAATCAAAGATGCGCCCGACAAAGGGGGAGATCAGTGTGACGCCCGCTTCGGCGCAACAGCGTGCCTGCGCAAAACCGAACAACAAGGTGAGATTGCAGTGGATGCCTTCGTTTTCGAGTATCTCGCCGGCGCGTATCCCCTCCCAGGTAGAAGCGATCTTGATCAGCACGCGCTCATTGTGAATACCCGCCTCGTTGTACAGCCGGATCAGTTGGCGTGCCTTGGTGAGCGTGGCGCCGGTATCGAACGACAGGCGCGCATCCACTTCGGTAGAAATACGGCCTGGCACAATTTTCAGCACTTCCAGACCGACATTCACAGCGAGCTTGTCCATCGCATCGTGCGCTTGCTGTTCACGGTTGTTGCTTTGAGATTTTGCCCAACTGACCGCATCGGTGATCAGCGGTGCATACTCGGGTAAGGTTGCTGCTTTGAGCAATAACGAAGGGTTGGTGGTCGCATCCTCGGGGCAATGGCGGCGAATCGCTTCAATGTCGCCGGTGTCGGCGACGATGGCGGTCATGAATTTCAATTGTTCAAGCAGATTTGTCATATCACTTTATCCTTATAAAATAAATTAATCAGATTATTCAAGATCGCTGACGTTACCCCGCATCCACAAGGCTTGCGTGACCACCACAAGCCAAAGCCTTTCCTAAATTATAATCAGGCAGCAAGCTCGGCTTGAGCCGTTGGCAGCGCCGCCTGTCCCAGCATGGACAGCTCGTCTACCGACAGCACCTTGTCGGCATTGAGAATAATGACGAACTTGCCTGCCACCTTGCCCATGCCGCCGATGAAGTCCACGCGTATCCTGGCGCCAAAAGCCGGTGGCGGTTCGATCTCGCTCTTCGGAATTTCCAGCACCTCAGAAACACTGTCCACCATCACGCCGATGTCCTGCTTAGCATCATCCTCACCTCGCACTTCGATGATGACGATGCAGGTGCGGCGCGACACTTCGGTCTTGCCACGTCCGAAGCGCGCCGACAAATCCACTACCGGCACCACGCTGCCACGCAGGTTGATGACGCCCCGAATGAAGCCGGGCATCATCGGCACTTCAGTCAGACTGCCGTACTCGATGATTTCCTTGATATTGAGGATGGCGATAGCGAACATTTCGCCATTCAACAAAAAGGTGAGGTATTGATGATCGTCGCTGGTCGCCTGTGCAATGACTGGCAAATTTGTACTCATGTCAGCTCCTAGAAACGTTCAAAATCCTGCTCATTGGGCGCACCGGCGACAAATTTGCTCGCGGCAGGCTTCCTGACAGCAGATATTTTCGACGCACTGCGTGAAGGACCCGCACTGTGGCGCACTGAGGCCACAACTTTGGCAGCTGAATCGTCCAGTTTGAAGAAGGTCATCACAGATTGCAACTGCTCGGCCTGACTGCTCATTTCCTCGGCAGTTGCAGCCAACTCTTCCGAGGCGGATGCGTTCTGTTGCGTAGTCTGGTTCAGCTGCCCCATCGCACTGTTGATTTGCCCGACACCGCTTGCCTGCTCCGACGACGCCGAGGCAATTTCCTGCACCAAGTCAGACGTCTTATTAATCGATGGCACCATCGCCTCGAGCAGTTTGCCGGCTTTTTCCGCCATGCTCACGCTGCTGCTGGCCAACTCGCCGATTTCCTGAGCGGCAACCTGACTGCGTTCAGCCAGCTTGCGCACTTCCGCTGCCACCACGGCGAAGCCCTTGCCGTGTTCACCGGCGCGCGCAGCTTCAATCGCCGCGTTGAGAGCCAGGAGATTGGTCTGATAGGCGATGTCGTCCACGATACCGATCTTGCCGGCGATCTGCTTCATCGCCGTTACGGTGTTGTCAACGGCCTTGCCACCTTCGATGGCTTCACGTGCCGCCTTGCCGGCCATGCCGTCGGTGACCTTGGCGTTCTCGGTATTCTGGTCAATGGACGCGGTCATCTGTTCGATAGACGCCGTGGTTTCTTCCACGCTGGCGGCCTGCTCACTTGATGCCTGCGACAATGATTGCGCAGTCGCGCTGATTTCTTCAGACGCGCTGGAGATGGAATCCGCGTTTGAACGCACCGCCGTGATGATCTCAGTCAGCTTGGCAACCATGTTGCGCATTGAGGTCAACAGCTGGCCTGTTTCGTCCGTGGAATGCACTTCAATCTTGATATTCAGGTTGCCCTCGGACAGCTGATTGGCCACATCAACGGCCTCATTGAGCGGCTGCGTGATGCTGCGGGTGACCCAGAAAGCAAAGCCTATCGCAATCAGAATCGCACTGATCGACAGAATCAGAATCAGACGTTGCGCCCCTTCCACGGCGGCATTCGCATCGGCGCCGGTCGTTTTCATCAAATCGGACTGGAACGCGATCAGCTCGTTGACCGTCTTGATGTAATCGCCTTGGGTCTTGCGCATTTTGACGATCATCAATTCGATGGCTTCATCGCGCTTTCCGGCTTTTTGCAGCTCGAGGAACTTGTTCTGATCATCCACGTAAATCTTGCGTGCATCCATCACACTGGCGAGTGCTTTCTTGCCATCCGCTGACTGAATCGACTTATCCAGCTTGTCGAGCTTTTCAGAAATAATCTTGCGCGCATCCTGCACACGGTCGATCTCCTTCTGCGCCTCATCCGGCTTGACCAGCAAGGAATTGCGCAAGGCACGGGCAATCACATTGATCTGATCGACAACATCGTTTGCCAAAACCGTCTTGGGAAATTTGTCATTAATCACATCGCCGATATCGCTATTGATCTGCATCAGACGCAGGTAGGCAACTACCGAGATTGTCGCCAGAAGCAACACCATAAGACCGAAACCAATTCCGAGCCTGACACCGATACGCAAATTCTTAAACATCACACATCCCTTGAAAATAAAGTTATTAAATTAAATTCTGACGATTGCCTACATGCGGTTCTGCTGCGCTGTGGTCAACGCCACCAGCGACTGTACATCCAGTATCAGCGCCACTTCCCCCGAACCCAGGATGGTGGAACCGCCGATACCCTTGATATGTTTGAAGATCGTGCCCAGCGGTTTGATGACGGTCTGGAATTCGCCCATCAGCTCATCCACCACCAGACCGATCTTCTGCCCTGCATATTGCACCACCACGATGTTCTCGCGCCGCCCGCCGCTCTCACTGATTGCAAACTGTTCGCGCAAACGCACAAACGGCAATACTTCGCCGCGCAGATTGATGTACTGGCGATTGAGTGTGTCAGCGCGATCCTGTTCGGAGAGTTCAATGCATTCCACCACGGTGCCCAGCGGAATGACATAGGAGGCGCGCCCCACCCCGACCAGGAAGCCGTCGATGATCGCCAGCGTCAGCGGCAGGCGGATGCGGAAGGTTGAACCCTGCCCTTCCCGGCTTTCCACTTCGATGCTGCCTCTCAGGGCTGCGATATTTCGCTTCACCACATCAAGGCCTACGCCGCGACCGGAGATATTGGTAATCTTGTCTGCGGTGGAAAAGCCCGGCTCGAAAATCAGCCCGAAGATCTCGCTGTCGGTCAGCACCTGATTAGGTGAGATCAGCTCGCGTTCGCGCGCCTTGTTGAGGATTTTTTCCCGGTTCATCCCGGCGCCGTCGTCGATGATCTCGATCGCGATGCCGCCTGACTCGTGATAGGCGTTTAACCGCAAGGTACCGCGCGCCGGTTTGCCATTGGCTGTTCGTACTTCCGGCGATTCGATGCCGTGATCAAGCGCGTTGCGCACCAGATGCATCAGCGGGTCACCCAGCTTTTCGACTACCGACTTATCCAGTTCGGCCTCACTGCCGCTGATCAGCAGCTCGATGTCCTTGCCAAGTTCCCGACTGGTGTCACGAACCACGCGCTGGAAGCGGGTGAAGGTCTCGCCGATCTGCACCATGCGCAGTTGCAAGGCGCTGTCGCGAATTTGTTCAACCAGCATCGAAATGACGGAGGTGGATTCCACCAGCGCAGTCTCGCCGCTTTTGCGCGCCTGCATATTGGCCCCGGCGCTGGCGATGACCATTTCTCCCACCAGATCGATGAGTTGGTCCAGCTTGGAAGCCTGCACGCGGATCAGCTGGGACTCGATGGATTTCTTATCCGCAACACGGCCTTGCTTTACAGCAGCGGCTTCCACCACTTCCGCGGTGACCACGCCCTGATTGACCAGCAGGTCGCCGATCTTAGGTTGAGCTGACAGGTCATCGACGCGATCGGCCTGGGCGCTTAAGGCAAAGTCCAGTTCATGCTGGGTCAACGCACCACACAGGATCAGGATTTCGCCCAGACGCATGGTGTCTTCGGGCAGCGTCTCAATTGAGCTGATAAAATCGGCAAGCTTGCTGTGCGGCGGCCAGATGTGCACCACACAGTCATCACTGACGAAATCGAATACGCCCTCGATCTTTGCTTTGTCCGCCTCGGATTGGTAGGAAATCTCAAAACCCAGGTAGCAGGACTCCGCATCCATTTCATCCGCATCCGGCATCGCATCGGGCAGTGTCGTCATGTTGACGATCTGTCCCAGCTCCATCAGGTAGCGCAGAAAAGATGCGGGATCCATCCCCTTGCGCAATACATCTGGACCAAAGCGCAGCGAAATGTGCCAGTTGTCCGTTTCCATTTCGCCGCCGCCACTGGCCTGCACGCTCGCCTCTGTGAGCACGACATCATGACCCGCAGCCGGTTTACCCAGATAGTGTTGCAGCTTCTCGCGCAGCGCAGCGCTGGTCAGATTGACGTCATCACCCGGCTCGCTGTTGTTTTCCACGCAGGTCAGTAGTGCGCCCAGCTGATCGGCACTATTAAGCAACACTTCAATCAGTTCGCGGTCAGCTACGATAACCCCGGCGCGCATTTCGTCCAGCACGTTTTCCAGCACGTGGGTAAATTCGACGATAAAATTACACTCGATGACGCCAGCCCCGCCCTTGATGGTGTGGGCAGCGCGAAAGATCGCATTAATCGTTTCGGAATCACTTCCGCTACCCTCCATCTGCAACAGATTGTCTTCCATCATCTGCAGCAGTTCGCGTCCTTCGACCACGAAGGCCTGTTGAATTTCGTCCATGCTTCCCCCAGTGCTGCGTTTTAATTACTTATTGATGTTACGCACTGCCCATCCATCAGCGACGGCTGCCGGCCGCATGCTCACTGGCCGGAATCACCATCGGATCACCGAAGTAACTTGCCATGTTGTATAAATCGAGCAGTTCGGTCACCGCTTTGCTGTGCGCCGTCAGCCGCACGGCCTTGTTGGCCTTGATGGCTTCGCGCTTGGTCAGCAGCAGAACCTGAAAGCCTGCCGTATCCATCTCCGCCACTTGCGACAGATCGAGATCCAGCTCCTCACAATTGGCCAACGCGTCGAGCAACATTTGTTTTTGCACTGCCGCGTTATAGATGGTCATATCTTCGTTAACGGTTATCGTGCTGTGCGCCTGATCAGACTTAGCCATGTGTAGGCCTCCATTTTGACATTTAACATACCGGTGTATCTATTCCACCACAGCCCGTTAAAACAACTCGATTTTCTGCATCGAGGAAGAAGCGCCGCCTGTATTGCCGCCCATCGCAGCGGCGTGAATGTCGCGTTGATTTTCCATGACATATCCCTCATAGATCTGTTCGAAGTGATCCTTGAGCGACGCGGAATTAGAGTAATCTTTGTTGCGCATCATTTCCACCATCTGCACAACATGCATGTCGAGACGACCTAATGCTCCCTGCACCTGCTCGATCTGCTGACGAGTGACATCCTGGAACTGGATATTTGCCAACACCTCCATGAACATGGAAGACAGGGTATGACTGGTATTGCTGAGGTGGGCAAGCATCTCCTCATCACGCTTCATCAGCCTGTGATAATTGCTGCTCATGCTGTCCAGATGCGAGGAAAAGCTCTCCAGCACTATTTTTTCCTGCTCGGTATTGGAGTGCTCAAGCTTGTTTTTGAACTGCTCCTCTATGGTTTGAGCCACGTTACCGATTCCTTGCTGTATTTTTGAAACAGCGATATCAGTTTCACCGGACAGTTTGCGCACCTCATCCGCCACCACCGCGAATCCACGCCCCACTTCGCCGGCACGCGCAGCTTCAATGGCTGCGTTAAGCGCTAACAGGTTGGTTTGCGATGAGATACCCTTGATCATATCCACCAGAGCGGACATCGACCTGGCCTGGCGCACCACGATACCGATACTTTCCCGGTCGGCCTCGAATTCGACAAAACGATTTTGAATGTACTGATTGAGGTTTGCGATCAGTTGCACGTTTGAACTGACGGTTTCTTCGCCCGACTGGATCATCACTTCCGAATCCTGCGCACCCTTGGTAACCGTGGACACCAGGTCGTCAATCACCCCGTCGATAGCCTGCAAGCGCTCCACAATGCCGAACGCTGAACGCTCCGTCTCGACGGTGATGCCATGCAGTTGCTCATTGAGCAATTTGGTTAAGCTGGGCAGATGGTCAAGATCGCTGGCCGCACTGCCAATGATCTCCTCATAACTTGCCGCAGTCTGCTCAAGCTCCATCTGTGTGGCGCGCATCCCCAGCATTCTGTCATGAAAGATCGCCAGCGAAACCATGTTGCTGATCATGAAGCTGCTCAGCACGATGACGACAGTGCCTGCAGTATCAGCCTCCCTGTCCGACAGGCCCGTCGCCGCTAACAGCCATTCATGAAAGGGCGCGTGCAACAGGTACACCCCGATTGCACAAGTTGTGGCAGTTAACAACGCAACAACAATCTGGCGCTTTTTGATTTGACGTGAATTAAATGGCATTTTACCCTCCCTCCCGGCTGGAAGATTACTTGACTACAAGTTTGATAGTGCCTATCAATTGCTCCGCGTTCACCGGCTTGACCAGCCAGCCGGATGCGCCGGCCGCCTTGGCTTCGTCCCGTTTTGACTGCTGGGACTCGGTCGTCAAAAAAAGAATCGGCATGAACCGGTGATTCGGCAACTTGCGCACTTCCCTGATGAACTCGATACCGTTCATTCCGGGCATATTCAGATCAGTGATCAGCAGGTCTGGCTTCAAGCCGGCTTTGAGCTTGGTCAACCCCTCTTCCGCACTGGCGGCCTTTTCTGTGGCGTAGCCGGCTTTGGACAGGATCGCGCTCATGCTCAGCAAGATGGTGACGGAGTCGTCGACGAGGAAAATGGTTTTCATGTTTTCTGCTATGCCTTATTGGAAATATTACCGTATATTTTGACAGTATATAGGAAATAGTATAAATAATTTTCAGGAGCTTACTGAAACCTTACAGAAGCCTTACAAGAACAGGTCGTGTAGAAAGTGCATGTCATGTGCAAGAAACGCATGTTGCAATTTTTGATTTGCAAGGTATATGGTGCCGGAATTGGAATCATAAACCTAATAAAACAGGGCGTTGTTTGTAATTTCTGAAAAGTTACTGCAAATTTAGCTGGCTTGTATGGGAATAAGCAGGAATGCACAGGCAATAAAAAACCCACAAAGCTATATGCAATGTGGGCTTAAAGGAATATTTATGAACACTTAAAACAATATCTTGGTGCCCGGAACCGGAATCGAACCGGTATGGGATGTTTAGTCCCGACGGATTTTAAGTCCGTTGTGTCTACCAATTTCACCACCCGGGCGGATGTTTGGAGGTGCGTCCCAGAGTCGAACTGGGCTAACTGGATTTGCAATCCAGGGCATAACCGATTTGCTAACGCACCGTGCTGCTGAAGAAAAAAGGGAAAGCCTGATGCTTTCCCTTGAATATGGAGCGGGAGAAGAGGCTCGAACTCTCGACCTATACCTTGGCAAGGTATCGCTCTACCAACTGAGCTACTCCCGCATTGGAGCATCGCGTACAACTACATTTCAAAATCTGGAGCGGGAGAAGAGGCTCGAACTCTCGACCTATACCTTGGCAAGGTATCGCTCTACCAACTGAGCTACTCCCGCATTTGCCGTATTAAAACTATGTGCCAAAACTACTTTATATATCTCTGGAGCGGGAGAAGAGGCTCGAACTCTCGACCTATACCTTGGCAAGGTATCGCTCTACCAACTGAGCTACTCCCGCTTTGAGAGCCGCGAATTATAGGGGCTGTAGAATTTCTGTCAACATTTTTTGTACGAAATATTATAAATTGAACAGACGCGCGAAGTTTTCACTGGTTTGCAGTCCGACTTCCTCAACACTGATGCCGCGCAACAGCGCAATTTCTTCGGCAACATGCTTCACATACGCAGGCTGATTGAGCTTGCCCCGAAACGGTACAGGAGCCAGATAGGGAGAATCAGTTTCAATCAGCATACGATCCATAGGCACGCGCTGCGCCACTTCCTTTATCTGCAAGGCGTTCTTGAACGTCACGATGCCGGAAAAGGAAATGTAAAAACCCATATCAAGTGCGGCTTGCGCCACTTCCCAGTTTTCCGTGAAGCAGTGCATCACGCCGCCCGCATCAATCGCACCTTCTTCCGCCATCAGACGCAACGTGTCGTCAGCGGCACTTCGGGTGTGAATAATCAGCGGCTTGCCGCACTCCTTAGATGCTCTGATGTGATTGCGAAAACGCTCGCGCTGCCATTCAAGATCGCCGGTCAGCCGATAGTAATCCAGACCCGTCTCGCCTATCGCGATGATTTTAGGGTGCTGCGCCAACTCGACCAGGCGCGCAACACTTGGCTCTTCAACCGCTTCGTAATCCGGATGCACGCCAACCGATGCGTATATGTTCAAATGCCGCTCGGCAAGCGCTAAAATTTGCGGAAAATCAGCCAGATTGACCGATACGCAAAGGGCACTTTGAACATCATTCTGCTGCATTTTAGCCAGCACGTCGGTAATGTTTTCCGCCAGTTCGTGGAAGTTGATGTGGCAATGGGAATCGATGAATGACATAAGGGAGGAGATTATTTAGTTGTGAGCTGACGATAGGTAAACAGCAGCGATTCATAAAACAGTTTCGGATTGAGCGTATGTTGCGCTTCACGCCTGGCCGTTTGCAGATAGCTTTGCAGGCGCGCCAGATTCAACGGATCAAGCGACTCGACCAGCTGCCCGATTGCCGCCTGCTCAGCAGGATGATAACGCACCGACCCTGCCGACTTTTGCGCGATCAGGTCATAGCACCATTGTTGCAACCACTGCACCACCTGCACCTGTTCGGTCTTCTGCAAGGCCTCACTCAGTGCAAACACATCCAGCGCTGCAGGTTGCCGCACCGCGCGCAACAGCTTCTCCCGTACATCTGACCCGCTCTGTGCAGCACTTTGCAACGCCTGCAAAGGCGAGAATCCGGCAAATGCCAGGGCTTCAGAGGGATTTTTTATCCCCTGCCCCGCCAGCCAGCGCGTGGCAGTTGCAGCATCGGGTGCCGCCAGGCTAAAAGCCAGGCAGCGGCTTAACAGCGTAGGCAATAATGACTGCGGCTTGTGCGTCACCAGAATAAACAACAAACCTGCCGGGGGTTCTTCGAGATTCTTCAGCAAGGCATTCGCGGCATTGGCATTCATCGCTTCCGCAGGATGAATAATCACCACCCGCCGGCCACCCTGATGCGCGGTCATGCCCATAAAATCAGAAAGATTTCGAATCTGATCCACAGAAATCTGCCGGCTGGGTTTTTTACCTGCCTCACCTTCTTCAGTCTCTGATTCAGGTTGCAGGAAACGAAAATCAGGGTGCGAGCCCTGCTCAAACCAGTGGCAAGCGGGACACACACCGCAGGCAACGCCGTTGTCCAGCGGATGCTGACACAACAAGGCACGCGCGAAGTTCAGCGCAAGATCCAGCTTGCCGATACCCTTCTGCCCCTGGAACAACAGCCCTTGTGAGGCGCGTTCGCGCAAGGACTGCAAGCGCGTCCAGTCGTCTTTCTGCCAGGGATAGAGCTCGCTCATTAAATTGACGGGCATGACAGCCCGCCCTTATACCAAAACTTGGTCATGCCCGTTCCCCTCTCCCCAACCCTCTCCCGCCAACTGGAGAGGGAGCAAACGATAGGCTGTGCTAATTTCATATTGTAGCGATGATGGCAGCCAACTGCTGTTGCACAGCCGCGAGCGATTGCGCCGCATCGATCACGGCATAACGCGCAGGTTTTTCATGCACGCGCCGGTGGTATCCGGCACGCACTCGCTCGAAGAACTCACCCTGTTCCTGCTCGAAGCGATCCAGCGACACATTGTTCGCCAGACGCGCTCTTGCCACTTCGACCGGCACATCGAAGAACAGCGTCAAATCAGGCTGCACAGTCACCCACCTCTCAAGCTCTTTCAGTTTATCCCAGTCCATGCCGCGACCTGCGCCCTGATAGGCAAAACTGGCGTCGGAAAACCGATCCGAAATCACCCACTTGCCGGAATGCAGGGCGGGCACGATGACTTGCTCAACATGCTCCAGACGCGACGCAAACATCAGCATCGCCTCAGCACCCATGCTCATGGGCTGGTTGAGCAGTATTTCCCGCAGTTGCTCACCCAAAGGTGTGCCACCCGGCTCGCGCGTGACGATTACATCCATGCCGCGCTGGCGCAACGCGTCGGCGAACCACGCCAGATGGGTGCTCTTGCCTGCGCCATCGACGCCTTCAAAAGTGATAAATTTAGTCATAAAACAGTCGCAGGTTGTCTTCAGGTATTACCGGTCGGTTGTAACCGGCCGATTGTGTGGCACGATGTCGGCCAATAAATTACTTCTTCAGGTTTTCGCCTGATCAATCATCATGATCATGACGATCGTGGCCGCGGTCGCCGCGGTCGCCGCGGTCGCCGCGGTCTTCACGATCTTCGTGGTCATGTCGATGCCCGCGCTCTTCACGATAACCATCGTTGCCGCGATTAACCGGCGCGCGCCCCACTGTCTGGGTCGAATTTGAACTGCCGATAGCAGCACCGGTTCCGCCGCCAATCGCAGCGCCGAGGATGGCACCGTTTCTGCCACCCACGCTTTGTCCTACCGCAGCCCCTGTGGCTCCGCCTATAACGCCGCCCAGAACTGCACCGCCATCGACCGCAAATGCGCTGCTACTTGCTGACAGCAGCAAAAGAATTGCCAAGGTTTTTTTCATATTATTTCCTGAGTATATGGATAGTCTGATTTGCCGCGCCGTTTAGTCAGCCGCTGCGCGAGTTTAGTTCCTAACGGCTATGACAGCAATACTGCCATAGTCATCTCCCTCACCCCGCCCTCTCCCGTAAACGAGCGAGGGTGATAAAGACTCGCTTCGCGAGTTTAGTTCCTAATGGTATTTGTCGGCAATCTTTCTCTCATGCTATCCTCAGCGACCTTACCAAAATTGAATAGACATGTCCGTTTCCATTAAAACCCCTCAGGAAATCGAGAAAATGCGCGTCGCCGGCCGCCTGACCAGTGAAGTGCTCGATTACATCGGCCCTTTCGTCAAAGCCGGCATCACCACCAATGAACTGGACAAGCTGTGCCATGACCTGATCGTCAATGTGCAACAGGCTATCCCCGCACCGCTCAACTATGCGCCCGGCGGACACAAACCTTATCCAAAATCCATCTGCACCTCGATCAATCACCAGATTTGCCACGGGGTACCGAGCGACAAGGTGCTGAAAAACGGTGATATCGTCAATCTCGACATCACGGTGATCAAGGATGGCTATCACGGCGACAGCAGCCGTATGTTCTATATCGGCGAGCCCTCCATTCAGGCAAAACGCTTGTGCGAGACCACCTATCAATCGCTTTGGCGCGGCATCCGTGTGGTCAGGGCCGGCGCCTATCTGGGCGATATAGGTCATGCGATTCAGAGCTTCGTTGAACCGCTGGGTTACAGCGTAGTGCGCGAATTTTGCGGTCACGGTATCGGCGCAAACTTTCATGAAGAACCGCAAGTACTGCATTACGGCCGACCAAAAACCGGCTTGAGGCTGGAAGCGGGCATGATATTCACCATCGAACCGATGATCAATGCCGGAAAAAAAGAAATCAAGCAGTTAGGTGACGGCTGGACAGTCGTGACCCGCGATCACAGCCTGTCCGCACAATATGAACACACCATACTCGTCACCGAGACTGGCTTTGAAGTATTGACAGTTTCCGATGGCAGCCCTGCTCCGGCCTGATAATGTAGCCGAACTGCGCGACTCACTGCGCAGCGACCGTTTGATCCTTGAGCAAAGATTCCTGCAACGTGGCAACGCAGCACAGTTGCTGGCCGCACACAGCAAGCTGATCGATCACTATTTGCGCCGCATCTGGAAACAGATGGAGATGCCGGGCAACCTTGCGCTGATCGCGGCCGGGGGCTACGGCCGCTGTGAATTGTATCCAAAATCTGACATTGACCTGCTGGTTCTGCTGAGCTGCGATCCGGATGAAGTCTTGCAACACAAGCTGCATGACTTGATCGCCATGTTGTGGGACATCGGTCTGGAAGTGGGCCATAGCATCCGCACCGTGGCACAGTGTTTAACCGAAGCCTGCGACATCACGGTACAGACCAATTTGCTCGAAACGCGCCTGCTCTGTGGCAATGCGCAACTGTTTGACACCCTGCGCAATGCAGTACAGCAACACCTGGATCCGCGCGCATTTTTCACAGCCAAACTGCACGAACAACAGCTGCGCCATGCACGCTTTGACGACACCGATTTCAATCTTGAACCGAATCTGAAGGAGAGTCCGGGCGGCTTGCGCGATCTGCAAACCGTTACCTGGATCAGCCGTGCGGCGGGCCTGGGCACACGCTGGCATGAACTGGCCGATGCCGGTTTGATAAGTGCTACTGAAGCGCGCCAGATCGCACGCCACGACACCCTGCTGCGAACCCTGCGCACCCGCCTGCATTACCTGGCCCGGCGCCGTGAAGACCGTTTGCTGTTCGACTTTCAAACCACGTTAGCCGAACAGATGGGCATTACCGCATCGACTAATCGCCGCGCCAGCGAACATTTGATGCAGCGCTATTACCGCACCAAGCTGGCGGTGCGCCAATTCAACACGATTCTGCTGCAAAATCTGCATGACTACCTGTTCCGCGATGCGCCGCCGCAGCATGCGCTGAACGAGCGATTCCGCATCATCGGCAGCCTGCTGGAAATACGCGATGAACGTCTGTTCGAGCACACCCCGGAGGCGATATTTGAACTTTTCCTGATCATGCAGCAAAACCCTGTATTGACGGATCTCACCGCAAAGACCTTGCGCGCCTTGTGGCGTGCGCAGTTTCACATTGACGCCGCCTTTCGACGCAATCCGCACAACCGGGCGCGCTTCATGGAAATTCTGCGCCAACCCCAAGGAGTCAACCACGCGCTGCGCCGCATGCGCCAATATGGCATTCTTGGACGCTACATTCCTGCCTTTGGACGCATCATCGGCCAGATGCAGCACGATTTGTTTCATGTCTACACGGTGGATGAGCACATCCTGATGGTGGTGCGCAACCTGCGCCGTTTCGCACT
>JAUSNM010000045.1 GCA_030645535.1 Gallionella sp.
TTCTCCCTTCTCCCTTCTCCCTTCTCCCTTCTCCCTTCTCCCTTCTCCCTTCTCCCTTCTCCCTACTCAATCTAGGGAAATCCCTTCCTATACCGCTCCATTTTCTCACAGAAAAATCAGCATCTCCCGATGGCGCGGACAGGGCTGCTTTGGGCATAATGGCTTCCGTTTAAAAAGTTTGCCCGGATTGATCATCAAATTCCTGCCCCCGACTCCCCCTCATTCCGGGGCAGGCTGCGGCTTGAATCCTGTCTGCCGGGTTTCTGGGTTAAGGCAATTCGTGGAGCAAAAAAATGACTAATTATAATAAAACCAGTACGACGCTGTTCGCCTTCAAGGGCATGCAGGAGATCAAAAAACTGAAGTCTGAACTGAATGAGCACAGGTATTACCTGGAACGAAATGTAGCGCGCAGAACGGAACAGCTGACCCGGCGCATAGAATTGCTGGAATCCTGCAATACAACCTTATGCGGCAAATTGGCCTCGTACAAGAAGGATCTCGCTGAACTACAAACCTCAGAGAAAGAACCTGGCGATAGCCCCGTTAAGCTGTATGTCCTGAACACGGACGTGCAGCGTGCTGAGGCAGCCTGATGCGGTGTAGTCAATACGTAGCTTTTTAAACCTGTAGCAATGACAGCCAGACATCTATTGCATTATTTTAACCGTAGCTGCAATTTACCAAGGAGTAATAACGTGAAACTTGAAGTTGTACGCACAATTGCCAAATCGCATGGCATTCACACCGGTAAACGTTCAAAAACCGATCTGGTTAAGGCTATTCAGTCGGATGAGGGTAACTTCAATTGTTTTGCCACAGCCTATGCCGGCGAATGTGATCAGGGGGAATGCCTGTGGCGTGATGACTGTTTTGAAGCCGCTAAATCAGGAGAGTGATGATGAATCTTGTTAAATGGAATCCTTTCAGTGAATTGGAAGATGTCAGCAACCGTCTGAACAGCATTTTCGGGCGCATGCCAGCCAGAAGAGAATCCGGCACGGACATGTTGGTCATGGCCGACTGGACGCCTTCAGTCGATATCAGCGAAACGGACACAGCTTATCTGATCAAGGCCGAAATTCCTGAGGTAAAAAAGGAAGATGTCAAAGTCACCCTCCAGGATGGCATGCTCACTATTTCCGGTGAACGCCGTCAGGAGAAGGAAGAAAAGAACAAGAAGTTTCATCGTGTCGAACGTTCATACGGCAGTTTTGTGCGCAGCTTCCGCGTGCCTGATGATGCCGATGCAAACACCATAGCTGCACAGTTCAAGGACGGCATGCTCAACGTCACGCTGCCCAAATCCAAAAAATCTGAGAGCAAGTCCATCAATGTAAGCATCGCGTAGCGATACCTTGCCACTCTTTCCCGCCGGGGGGCCAAGGAGAGGGTGGGGATACAAGGTGTGGTAGTAACAGCCGGTAGCGGATTGTAGCTAGCAGCAAATTTTAATTTTAATAGCAAGGGGATAGTCACATGGCAACAGGTACAGTTAAATGGTTTAACGATGAAAAGGGCTTCGGTTTTATTTCTCCTGATGATGGCGGGGATGATCTGTTTGCACACTTTTCAGCGATCAATATCAGTGGTTTCAAGTCACTCAAAGAAGGCCAAAAGATCAGCTTCGACGTGGCACAAGGACCCAAGGGACGACAAGCCGCCAATATTCAAGTAGCTATTTGATTGTTAAAGGTATTGCCTGATCTACCGACCCGGCACTTCGCCACGAAGTGCCGGGTCGGGCGCATTGGACACCTGCACGGCTGATCCGGCCGATCGCCGCTGCAGTTTCGCTTGAAGAGGTGACTCGCTATCGGGTACCGGCTGAACATCTCCTTTGCCAAATCAACGCACATTGTAGTACCCTTCACCTTCGATGCACCCGGTGGTTAATCAACCGTCTCCTGTTTAAACAGGGGGTGCAGACGTGACATCGCTTCGCGAACCTCACGTTTAATGAAGGAACTATATTGAAGCATTCAGCAGATAATCTGGTCGAGGTCAGCAACCTTCACTTTGCCTATGGCAAAACAAAGGTGCTCAAGGGCATCAATCTCACCATCCCCCGCGGTAAAGTGGTGGCCATACTCGGTGTCAGCGGATGCGGGAAAAGCACGCTGTTGCACCATTTCGGCGGACAACTCAAACCCGCAAGCGGCAGTGTGAAAATACTGGGTAAAGTGATACACAAGCTGGGCAACGATGATCTGTACGCGATGCGCCGTGAAATGGGCATGATGTTTCAGGTGAGCGGCCTGTTCAGCGATCTGTCGGTGTACGATAATCTGGCTTTCCCGATGCGTGAGCATACCGATCTGTCGGAAGAGATGATCCATGATCTGGTTCTGATGAAGTTGCAGGCCGTAGGCCTTCGCAACGCACATGGACTGATGCCAAAAGACCTGTCGGGTGGTATGGAGCGTCGTGTTGCGTTAGCCCGTGCGATTGCGCTCGATCCTACGCTGATCATCTACGACGAGCCTTTCGCGGGACTCGATCCGATCTCGCTCAACATCATCGCCAACCTGATCCGCAAGCTGAACGATGCGTTAGGCGTCACCTCGGTGGTGGTCACCTATGACATGTCTGAATCGCTTAAAATAGCCGATTATGTATATTTCATCCATGAAGGCGTGGTTGTGGCGGAAGGGGAGGCGGCAGACATGCTCGCCTCAAAAGATCCGTTCGTCCACCAGTTCATCCATGCAGAACCGGACGGGCCAGTGGCTTTCCAGTATCCGAGCCGTCCCTACGCAAAAGATCTGTAAGCCACACTTTTAGCCGTACTTAAGACCGTCACAATTTTTCCGCCACAATGACTCAAGATACCCCGCAAACTATCCGCCTGGCTGACTACACGCCGCCGCCTTTTCTGATCGACACAGTTGATCTTGACGTTGTTTTCCAGAGCGGTGAAGCGCAGGTTACGGCGAAGCTGATGATGCGCCGCAATCCGGCGGCAAAGACACCCGCTGCGCCGCTGGTGCTTGACGGCTGTGAACTGGAATTGCTCAGTATTAGCCTCGATGGTGTCCCTCTGGGTGCTGACCGTTACAGTTTAAGTGAAAGCAGCCTGACGATTGACAGCCTGCCCGATGCCTTTTGCCTTGCGACGGTGGTACGTATTCACCCCGACACCAATACCTGCCTGTCTGGCCTGTACCGCTCGGCAAACGGCTATTTCACCCAGTGCGAGGCGCAGGGCTTTCGCCGCATCACCTGGTTTTTAGACAGGCCGGATGTGATGTCACGCTATACCGTCACGCTGCACGCCGACAAAGATTCATTGCCGCAGCTGCTGGCTAACGGCAATCCGGTCGCCAGCGGTCGTGAGGCGTTCGGCCGTCACTGGGCCAGGTGGCAAGATCCGCACCCCAAGCCTTGTTATCTTTTCGCGCTGGTCGCAGCCAAACTCGACGTGCTGACAGACCGTTACCGCACCGAATCGGGGCGCGATGTCGCGCTTGCGATCTACGTTGAAGAGGGCCGCCTCGACCAGTGTGCACATGCCATGGCAGCGCTTAAAAAAGCGATGCACTGGGATGAACAGACTTACGGTCTGGAATGCGATCTGGATCACTACATGATCGTCGCAGTGGGCGACTTCAACATGGGGGCGATGGAAAACAAGGGGTTGAACATCTTCAACACCAAGTATGTGCTGGCACGTAGCGACGTTGCGACCGATGTCGATTTTGAAAACATCGACCGGGTGGTGGCGCACGAGTATTTCCACAACTGGACCGGCAACCGCGTGACTTGCCGCGACTGGTTCCAGCTCTCCCTCAAGGAAGGGCTGACCGTGTTTCGCGATCAGGAATTCGGCGCCGATGTGCATAACCGTTCGGTGGCCCGCATCCGTGAGGTGCGAGGTCTGCGCGCGGCGCAATTCCCGGAGGACGCAGGTCCGATGGCGCATCCGGTGCGCCCCGGGAGCTACATCGAAATCAATAATTTTTACACCGCGACCATTTACGACAAAGGCGCCGAGGTGGTGCGCATGATCAAGACCCTGATCGGCAAGCCGGCTTTTCGTCGCGGCATGGATCTGTACTTCAAACGCCACGACGGTCAAGCTGTAACCTGTGACGATTTCGTGGCCGCCATGGCTGATGCATCGGGCACCGATTTCACTCAGTTCATGCGCTGGTACGAGCAGGCCGGTACGCCGCATGTCAGTGCGACAGGTCATTACGATGCGCTCAATCGGCGTTATATTTTGAACCTGAGTCAGTCTGCGGCCCCCGGACAAACAGCGAATCAGCCCTGCCATATTCCGGTTGCCATCGGGCTGATCGGTGCTGACGGGCAGGATCTGCCCCTGCGACTGGCCGGCGAGAGTACAGCCGGTTGTCAGCGTGTATTATCGTTTAAAAGTGTATCGCAACAGTTTGTTTTTGAGGGGATAACTTCAGAGCCAGTCCCGTCTCTGCTGCGCGACTTTTCGGCGCCTGTCGTGCTCGATTTTGCCTACAGCGATGCCGATCTTGCCCATTTGCTGGCGCACGATTCTGACCCGTTCAATCGCTGGGAAGCCGGGCAGCGACTGGCCAGCCGCCTGATTGTCAGCGCGACCGCTGCGATAAGCGCGGGCGGCACGCCAAACTGGCCTGCCAGTTTCGTTGTGGCCCTGGCGCGTGTGCTGGCAGGTTCGGTGGCCGATCCGGCCTTCGCCGCCGAAGCATTGTCGCTGCCGGGTGAGGCGACGCTGGCCGAACAACTGGACGTGGTTGATCCCGACGCGTTGCACGCTGCCCGCAACGGTCTGCGCCGCTATATCGCAGAGCAGTTAAGTGCTGAGCTTCATGCTTGCTACAATCGACTGGCTCCACACGGAAGTTACAGTACGGATCCGCTGTCGTCGGGTCGTCGTGCCTTGCGCAATTTATGTCTTGGTTACCTGTGTGAAATAGATAGTCCCTTAAATCGTGCGCTGGCAATGCAGCAGTTCGAGACTGCTGACAACATGACGGATCAGTTCGCAGCGTTAACCATTCTGGCGCAGACTGACAGCGATGAACGAAATCTGGCCCTGGATGCTTTTTACCAGCGCTGGCAAGCTGAACCATTGGTTGTCGACAAGTGGCTGCAAGTTCAGGCCAGCAGCCGCCGTGTTAACACACTTGCAGAAGTCGAACGGCTGGCCTGCCACCCTGCATTCGATTTGCGCAACCCGAACAAGGTCTATGCCTTGCTGCGCGCTTTCGGCAGCAATCATGTGCGTTTTCATGCCGCCGACGGCAGTGGTTACCGCTTTTTAGCTGAGCAGACCTGCCGTCTCGATGCCATCAACCCGCAAGTCGCCGCGCGCCTGGCTCGCTGTTTCGACCGCTGGCGCCGGTTCGATACAGGCCGTCAGACACACGCCCGCGCAGCCCTCGCCTTGATGCATAGCCATGCCGGTCTGTCTCGTGACGTGTTCGAGATTGTCGAAAGATCGCTGTCAGCCGGATAAACCAAAAAATAAACGTGGAGGTAGCAGTGAGTTCAACGTATGACGAGTCGTCATTCAAGGTTTTGCGCGGTCTGGAACCGGTGCGGCAGCGCCCGGGTATGTACACGACGCTGGATAATCCTAACCACATCATCACCGAGGTGGTGGATAACGCCTGCGATGAAGCGCTGGCGGGATATTCCAGGACCATCGCCGTCACGGCGCATAGCGACGGGTCGATATCGGTTCAGGATGAAGGGCGGGGTATTCCGGTCGGCATTCATCCCGAGGAAGGCGTGTCTGTCGTCGAGGTGGCCTTTACCGTACTGCATTCAGGCGGCAAGTTCGACAAGGAGTCAGGCGGCGGCGCATACCGCTTCGCCGGCGGTCTGCATGGCGTAGGTGTTGCCGTTACCAATGCGCTCTCGAGTGCCGTTGAAGTCACGGTTTACCGCGATGGCGGCGAGCATCACCTGCGTTTCGAACAGGGTATTGCGACTAGTCCGTTGGCCCGCGTAGCCGCTTGTGCCAAGCGCAAGACCGGCACCCTCGTGCGGGCTTGGCCGGATCCCAAATATTTTGACAGTCCTGCCATCAACCTGGCGCAACTGGAGCGCGCGCTGCGCGCCAAGGCGGTTTTGCTGCCGGGTGTGACGATCACGTTATACATCGAGAAGACCCGCGAGACCAAATCCTGGTCTTATCCTGACGGATTGCGCGGCTATCTGGCCGAGGCGCTGATTGATGCGGAACTTGCAGCCCCCATTTTTTCCGGCGAGCGCTACATCCCCCGTGGCGGCGATGACAGCTTTGTCGAGGGTGAGGGCGCCGCCTGGGCGTTCGCATGGGCTGAGGAGGGCGCTATCACCCGCGAATCCTACGTCAATCTGATTCCGACCTGGTCGGGCGGCACGCACGATGCCGGCCTTCGCGACGGCGTGTACAACGCGGTCAAAAGCTTCATCGATCTGCACGGCATGTTGCCCAAAGGCGTCAAGCTCGCCTCCGACGACGTGTTCTGCCGTGTCAGTTTTGTCTTGTCGGCCAAGCTGCTTGATCCCTCATTTCAGGGGCAAACCAAGGAAAAACTGGTGTCGCGCAATGCGTTGAAACTGGTCTCCGGCATGGTCAGCGACCCGCTGTTGTTGTGGCTCAACGAGCACATCGAATATGGCAAAAAGATCGCCGAGATTTCCATCAAACAGGCGCAGAGCCGGATGAAGTCGACGCAGAAGATCGAGAAGAAAAAGGGCTCTGCGGTCGCGGTTCTGCCCGGCAAGCTCACCGATGCGGCGGAATATAACCCCGCACGCAACGAGCTGTTTCTGGTCGAAGGAGATTCGGCAGGCGGCTCTGCCAAACAGGGGCGCAACAAGGAGTTTCAGGCGATCCTGCCGTTGCGCGGCAAGGTGCTCAATACCTTCGAGGTGGATCGCGACCGGTTGTTTTCCAACACGGAAGTGCATGACATCGCGGTGGCGATCGGCGTGGACCCGCACGGCATGGATGACAAGACGGATTTATCGGGTTTGCGTTATCACAGCATCTACATCATGGCCGATGCGGACGTGGATGGTTCCCATATCGCCACGCTGCTGCTGACGTTGTTTTTCCGGCATTTCCCGAAACTGATTGCGGCAGGCAATATCTATCTCGCCCAGCCGCCGCTGTTCCGTATCGATGTGCCGGCCCAGGGGAAAAAGCCGCTGCGCAAGCTATATGCGCTGAACACCGATGAACTGGCCTCAATCGAAGACCGGATGCGCAAGGAAAAAGTGCGCGAAGGCTCCTGGAGCATTTCGCGTTTCAAAGGTCTGGGCGAGATGAATCCGCTGCAATTGTGGGAAACCACGATGTGCCCGGATACCCGGCGCGCGCTGTGTGTTCAGCTGGACGCCGCCTCCTTCCTGGCGGCTGAACAAACGATGAACATGTTAATGGCGAAAAAGGAATCCGGCTCCCGGCGCGAATGGCTGGAGTTTCACGGGAACGAGGTAACAGGCGATGTCTGACATTCAAGAAGAGTTGTTCGAAGCTGCTGCGCCACTCCCGGTCAACGACGCGGAGCTGAAAACCGCTGAAGCCGTTGTCTCCGCTGGCGGAGCGGGCAGGAATATCCGCCAGTTTTCCCCGTTGCCACCCTTGCCGGAAGGGGACTTTGTGCCGCTTGCCCAGTATGCCGAGCGTGCCTATCTGGAATATGCGGTCTCGGTGGTGAAGGGGCGTGCGCTGCCGGACGTGTGCGACGGTCAGAAACCGGTTCAGCGCCGCATCCTGTATGCGATGCGGGAAATGGGGCTGACGCACAACAGCACCTTCGTCAAATCGGCGCGCGTGGTCGGTGAAGTGCTGGGTAAATTTCACCCGCACGGCGACTCCTCAGCTTATGACGCGATGGTGAGACTGGCGCAAAATTTCTCGCTGCGCTACCCGCTGGTCGACGGACAGGGTAATTTCGGCTCCCGGGATGGCGATAATTCGGCCGCGATGCGTTATACGGAAGCACGATTGACGCCCATCGCCGCCGTGTTGCTGTCGGAACTGGACATGGGTACCGTGGATATGATCCCGAATTACGACGGTCATTTCCAGGAACCCGCCATGCTGCCGGCGCGCCTGCCGATGGTGCTGCTCAACGGCGCATCCGGTATCGCGGTCGGCATGGCCACCGAGATACCTTCGCATAACCTGCGCGAAGTGGGTTCTGCCGCAGCACTCTGTGTCAGGAATCCGGATTGTTCGGATGACGAGTTATTAAGCCAGATCACAGGACCTGATTTACCCAGCGGCGGTCAGATTATTTCCTCACCCTTTGATATTCGCGAATGCTACCGGGTCGGGCGCGGCTCTTTAAAAATGCGCGCACGCTGGCATGTCGAGGAACTGGCGCGCGGCCAATGGCGTGTGGCGGTGTATGAACTCCCTCACGGCACGTCCTCCAAAAAGATCATGGAGGAAATCGAGGAGCTGACCAACCCGAAATTCAGGCTGAACAAAAAGGCGCTGACGCCGGAACAGGTGCAGAATAAGCAACTGATTCTGTCGGTGCTGGAAAAGGTGGCCGACGAGTCAGACAAGGATCAGGCGGTGCGTCTGGTATTCGAGCCCAAATCGGGTCGCCAGTCAGTCGATGAGCTGATGACCATCCTGTTGGCGCACACCAGTCTGGAGTGCGGGCTGTCCATCAACATGGTGATGATCGGCATCGACGGCAGGCCTAAACAAAAAGCGATCACCGACATCATCCGTGAATGGGGGCAATTCAGGCTGATGACGGTGCGCCGCCGCTGTGCGCATCGCCTTGCACAGATCAACGACCGCATCCATGTGCTGGAAGGCCGCATGACGGTGTTCCTCAATCTGGACGAAGTGATCGCGCTGATACGGGAATCCGACGATCCCAAGGCGGCACTGATCAGGCGTTTCGAACTGTCTGAACGTCAGGCCGACGATATTCTGGAAATCCGTCTGCGCCAGCTGGCCCGCATGGAAAGCATCAAGATTGAGCGCGAACTGAAAGCGTTGCAGGACGAAGGCGCGGATCTGAATAAGCTGTTGGGCTCCGAATCTGTGCTGCGCCGACGTGTCGCAAAAGAAATCGACGATGATATCAAGGCCTTTGGGGATGACAGGCGCACGCTGATCAAACAGGCTGAGCGGGTCGTGCTGGCGACCTCCGTAGTGGACGAGCCGGTGACGGTGATTATTTCCAACAAGTATTGGGGGCGCACGCGTCTGGGGCATAATCTTGATCTGTCAGGCATCGCCTTCAAGGAGGGCGATGGTCTGCTGGCTTCATTCGAGTGCCGCAGCATCGATCAGTGCATCGTCATTTCAAGCCAAGGCCGGGTTTGCAGCATTCCCGTGTCACAACTGCCAGGCGGGCGAGGCGATGGCGTGCCACTGGCCACGTTGATCGAGGTAGCGAGTGGGGCCAAGATCGTTCATGTGATTTGCGGTTCTGTTGATCAGAACGTATTGCTGGCCACTTCAGCCAGTTACGGATTTATCTGCACGATAGACAACATGGTCGGGCGCAACAAAGCCGGCAAGCAATTCATCACGATCGAGGGCGATGAATCTATCCTCCCGCCTGTCCTGTTTACACCCGCCGTGCAGTCTTGGGTTATATCAGCCAGCCGTTCAGGTCGTTTGCTGGCGTTCGCGTTGGCAGAGATGAAGCGACTCGCAGCCGGCGGGCGCGGGCTGATTGTGATGGGCCTGGAGGAGGGCGATGCGCTGGCGTCCAGCATCGTGGCAGACAAGTCAAAAATCACGGTCATTGCCCGGACAGGGGCAGGGCGCGAGCAGATGATTCGTCTGTCGGAGACTGATTTACAGGCTCATTTTGGCAAGCGAGCCAGGATGGGCAAGATGCTGCCGCTGAAGGTGAAGTCTTCTGTGACACTGGTTAAGCGTAGTGACTGAACTCCCGATTGTCTGGCATGATATTTTTTGGTTAGAATGATATAGTTCGAACGAAACAGGAGGTTATCAAATGCGCCCTACCATTCAATCGTCGACCCGACCACCTATGCTGGCGATGTCCATGATGGCTGTCTTGGTGATGTGTTTGTTATCTGGTTGTTCCACAGACAACCAATTGCATTCAACAACACAGGTTCGAGTTATAAATCTGGAATCTCAGGCTCTGCAAGCGTCAGGAATTGCCTTTATTACGCCGACTTCTGTAACAGGGCAGGAGGAGGACAAACAAGCTTTGGCGCTCGCCTTTACGGAGGCGTTGAAACGGGCTCGTCCTAATTTACGTGTAGTGCCCTTGTCGGAAACGCTTGGTGCCATCAATATGGCAGGACTCTCCGGAGAATACAGACAAATGTTGGAAGACTCCCGTTTGTCGGGGATTTTCAGCCGGGATACCCTGCAGAAAATTTCTCATTTAACCGGGGTTCGTTATCTGGCACAGCTCAAACTTGGCGGATTTCAACAGATATCGCAAAACAGGTGGGGATTCCTCGGGATACGCATGGTGGAAACAGAATCAACTTCCCTGAGGCTGTATCTTCAGATTCTGGACGCTGAAAACGGTACGATCGCCTGGGAAGGTGCACAGGAGTTGACAGCTTCCATCGATACGCTAAAAAACGCGCCTATTTCATTCAAAATTGCGATAGAGCAGTCCGCAAACGAGCTTATTACACGCTTACCCTAGCAACCTGTCGGGGGCGGTCTGCGCTGTGGTGAGCAACGTTTTGCTCGCCAGCAAAAGTTTGGCTCGCTTTTGTGAGTACCTCATGGCGTGCAGCCATCACGCTGGAAATAATTACTGGCGCGAACTTGATGCATCGTCTTTGTCGTCGCCTGTTTATGCTCGCTATTTTTTAGCAAGCGATCGAATTCAATCTTGACCACGTCATAACACTCACAGGCATAGTATTCCAGTCCGGAGCGGTCGAGTACGGTAATGTGGCCCCGGTGGTAGTGGATGAAACCGGCCTGTTGTAATTTCCCCGCCTCCTCCGTGATCCCCTCGCGGCGTACTCCGATCATATTGGCGACCAGCTCTTGTGTCAGGATCAACTCATTCGAAGGCGTGCGGTCCAGCGTTTGCAGCAGCCAGCGGCAAAACTGCTGCTTCACTGTATGGTGTCGGTTGCACACTGCTGTCTGCGCCGTCTGCGTAATCAACGCCTGGGTATAACGCAGCAACAACCGCCGTAATGGCTCGCTCCGGTTAAACTCATCCATCAGTAACTGCGCACGCAATTTGTAACCGTAGCCCGCCGTTCGCACGAAGGCGCGGCCGGGTGTGGTTTCGCCGCCCAGGAACAGCGAGATGCCGAGCATTCCCTCATTGCCTATCCCGGCGATTTCACCCGATGCGCCATTTTCCATAACATAGTGCAGTGACACGATGGAAGTGGTGGGAAAGCAGACATGCTGCAACCTGCCGCCGGACTCATAATAAACCTCACCGAGCGGCATCGCTACCAGTTCCAGATGTGGCATAAGGCGCGCGGATTCAGCCGGGGGCAGTGCGGCGAGAAGGTGGTTCTGTCCGTGCAGCGTTGCCATCATGTCCTGCTGCGTTTATGGGCAGGGTTGTCGATTGAAAGTACCTGCACCGGTTTTTCTTGAACATTGTCCGTGGGATTGTTCTGGTTCATGATGGCGCGTTCGATGTGCCGGCCTATGCACCGGATGGCGTAAATTGAGAAACAGTGGCTGCTTTTTTCGTCAAATTTCTCCATTGCATAAATGAGTCCCTGATTACCCTCTCTGACCAGATCAGAAAGCGCTACGCCTCGATTGGTGTATTGCCGGGCTATGTTGACCATCAGGTTATGGACGATCACCCTTTGTTTTGCGTCGGGCTCGCCATTTATGAAGAGATTCATCAGTGCATGTTGCTGCTCAGTGCTTAATGGCAATTCATAGCCGGTGTCGTCGGACTGTCCTGTCTCTTTGAAGTAATGGGTGCGCCGCAGCAAAAATGTTCCCGACGTGGCAGATAAATTTACGGCTCCAAACGGCTTTAACCCATGGATATCAAGCAAAACATCCTCTTGCAAACAAGCCTGCGCATTCATGGGTGGCTCCCGTTGTAGTGGTTTTTGGGAGTGTCATTGTGGACATGCAGCGGTTTTTAAAATATCGGCGTTTTACTAAATATGCGTTAAGTAAATTCAGGAATAGCCCATCGGTGTTTGTCCTATGCCGCCAGACCTTCAAACTCTGTAAACTCCCTGAATTAAATTGATGCAAACGGTTTATCTGCCTGGAATGATGCGACCTTGAAATAATAATGACTAATACTCAAACGACACCGGCTGCCAATGAGGCCCGAACTGGCCGCTCAAATCAATATGCAATCAAAGTCTGGAAACCGCTGCTGGTATTTATCCTCTTTACCCTCGCCATCACGGCGGGAGGCTATTTTGTTTTTCAGCGCTACAAGGAAGACATAAAAAACGAGACGCAGGGGGAACTTAGCGGTATCTCCGAGCTAAAGATCAGGCAGATCGACAACTGGATGGCACAGCGCATGGGCGATGCGCAAGCACTCAGGAACGATCCGCTGTTCCTGGCCGAGGTCGAACGCTGGCTGCAACAGGGCGGCACAGCGGGCGAGACAAAGTTGATTGAACGTCTGACATCGCTGCAACAGGCTTACGCGGCTTACGGCTACACCTCGATTTCCCTGCTCGACGACCATGCCGTGCTGCGTCTGTCCTCTTCCGCAGACGATGCCCCGCCCCAGGAACACGAAAAGGGGCGGGTACTTGAAAGTTTGCGCAACGGACAGAGCTTTTTGTCCGACATCCACCTGGGAAAACGCGGCACGGCAGAAGTGCTCGAAACCGATCTCGTGGCACCGCTGATCGCAGGCCAGGGAAAACAGTCGCACGCCATCGGCGTAGTTCTTTTCCATATTGATCCTTACCGTTTTCTCTTTCCGCTCATCCAGCACTGGCCGACCCCCAGCCCCAGCGCTGAAAACCTGTTGGTTCGCCGCGAAGGCGACGAGGTGGTATTCCTGAATGAACTGCGCCATCGCAAGAACACCCCGCTTGCCATGCGCTTGCCGCTAAGCCAGCAGCAATTGCTGGCGACGATGGCAGTGATGGGTCAGGATGGGTTGGTGGAGGGAGTGGACTACCGTGGTGTGCCGGTGGTTGGCGTATTGAGCAAGGTCACTGGTACCTCATGGTTCATGGTTTCAAAGGTAGATAAGGCGGAAATTGATGCGCCCATAAACCATCTGGCTAACTGGATGCTGGTGCTGATGTTGGCCCTTGTCGGCGCAGGCGGCGGGATCGCTGTTTTCTGGCGAAAAAAGGAAAGCCGGCAATATGAGAGCGAACTCAATTATCAAAGACTCGCCAAGCATCTGGATTACCTTAGCAAGTACGCAAACGACATTATCATGCTGTTGGATTGCACAGGAAAGATAGTTTCGTTTAATGATCGCGCCCTCGAAGCTTACGGTTATTCCGCCGAAGAATTATCCCGTCTGAACATAGACGATTTGCGGGCGATTGATCTTGCGCTGACGGCCTCTGAGCGCTTAAGGCAAATAGACCAGGCCGGCGGTGCACTGGTTTTCGAATCAACAAATGTCAGGAGGAACGGGGCAAACTTTCCGGTCGAAGCCAGTGTACGGCTGGTCGATATCGACGGAGAAAAATTTTATCAGGCCATTCTCCGTGACATCACCGAGCGTAAGAAAGCGGAAGAAGAACTCACCCGGCAAAAGAATTTCATCCGGCAGGTGATAGACAGCGACCCCAACCTGATATTCGTCAAGGATGCCTGCGGCCGATTCCTGCTTGCCAACGATGCGATGGCGAAAAGCTATGGACAGACTATCGAGGGGATTGTCGGCAAGTGCAATTCGGAGTTTGTCGATAACCCGGGGCAAGTCGCCGCATATGACAGTGCGAACCGTGAAGTGCTTGAAAATCGCCTGGAGCGGGTAGCAATCGAAACGGCTACCCTGTCAGATGGAAAAAAACATTTTCTTAAAACCATAAGAAAACCTTTGGAGCAGGACGATGGCGAGGTCTGCGTGCTGACCATCGCGATGGACATCACTGAACTTAAGGAGCTGGAAGAAAAGCTGCAAAAAACGAACCGGGCGCTCAGACTGTTGGGCACATGCAACGCAACGCTGGTGCATGCCGGGGAAGAGGGGCAACTGCTGTCGGAAATCTGCAAGCTGATCGTGGATGCGGGTGGCTACAAAATGGCCTGGGTCGGGATGGCCGAGCATGACCCGGAAAAAACCGTGCGTCCGGTCGCACGCCATGGGAGTGATGGGGGGTATCCGGACGGCGCAAGCTGGGCTGACACAGAACAGGGAAGAGACATCACAGGCACCGCAATCAGGACGGGCATGACCCAGGTCAACCAGAATTTTATGACCAATCCCAGGATGGAACATTGCCGCGAGGCCGCGTTGGCGCGAAGTTACCAGTCGAATATAGCTTTGCCGCTCAGCAGCGGTGCATGGACTTTCGGGATGCTGTCCATTTATTCCGACACACCCGAAGCCTTCAATACTGACGAAGTAATATTGCTGGAAGAACTTGCCGATAATTTGGCCTGGGGAATAACGGCGCTGCGCATGCGCACCGAGCATGAACAGGCTGTTGAAAAGCTGCGCCAGAGCGAGGAACATTTTCGATTCCTGACGGAAAATTCAACAGACATGATCTACCTGATGTCCCTGTCGGACGGTCGCTATGACTATGTAAGCCCCTCATCTGAACATCTGACCGGGTACACGCCGGAAGAGTTTTACGACACCCCGATGCTGATGCAAACCATTGTCCACCCTGACTGGCATGCGTATTGCCAAGCGCAGTGGGGAAAACTCCTGGGGGGAGAGATTCCCGCGTATTTCGAATTTCAGATTATCTGCAAGTCCGGTGAGATACGCTGGATGCATCAGCGGAATGTGCCGATCTGGAGTATGGATGGCAACGGAACCCTGATTTCCGTCCAGGGCGTGGTCACCAACATTACCGAGCGCAAGCATGCGGAAAAAACATTGCAGGGGCAGAAAACCTTCATGTGGCAGGTCATTGACACCGATCCGAACCAGATATTCGTCAAGGACGCCAACGGACGTTTTTTGCTGGTCAACCAGAGCGCGGCAGCCGCACATGGCTTGACTCCAATTGAAATGATCGGCAAAAATCTCAGTGAAATTGACAGTTCCTCTGCGGCAGCAGAGGAAGGTCTGGAAGCGGATCGCAAGGTAATTAAGGATGGGCGCGAAGTCAGTTTGATCGAGCCTTCTACGCTTTCGAGCGGTGAGCGGCGCTGGTACCTTACGATCAAAAATCGGCTTACGATGCCGGACGGGAGGTTGAGCGTGCTGTGCATCGCGGTGGACATCACTCAACAGAAGCTCTATGAAATGAATTTGGCCGAGTCTTACAGGAAACTGCAACAGCTTTCGTTGCATCTGGAGAATGTCAGGGCGGACGAACGGGCGAGAATCGCCCTCAATCTCCATGACGAGATGGGAGCGACACTGGTCGCGATAAAAATGAGTGTCGCCTGGCTTGCGTCAAAGCTGCCAGTCGAGGTGCCGCAGCTCTCAGTCGAGGCGGCGCGCATCAGTGAACTGGTATCAGGCGGAATTCACACCATGCACCAGATCGTCACGCAATTAAGGCCGAACCTGTTGGATGACGTTGGACTTGCGGCGGCGATAAGAGACTATGTAAATAAATTCCGCCAGCACTCGAATATCGAGTGCATTCTGGTGTTGCCTGATGAAGAGTTCGCACTGGATGCGGATCAATCCCTGACGATTTTCCGCATCCTTCAGGAATCACTGAACAATGTGGTAAAACACGCACAGGCTGACAGGGTGAACATCCACTTTTCGGAACGGGGCGAATCGCTGGTGATGGCGGTAAGGGACAACGGCATCGGGTTTGCTTCAATCATGCACAAGGAGCAATCCTTTGGTTTGCTGGGAATCAGGGAGCGTGCACTGATGGTAGGGGGAAAAGCCAGAATTAGCAGCGCACCGGGCAAGGGAACCCGCGTGTCGGTTAGCATCCCATACACTGAACCATCTGGCGCATGATGCGTACTCATGCCATCTTAAGTGCAAAACTGATTGAGCTTGTGGCTGGTAGTCGGTAGCTTGTAACAAAACCGGTTGGCTGCCCGCTACATGCTACGAGCCAACCGCTAATTTAACTAAGGAGTTGAATCTTGATTAGAGTACTTGTCGTTGATGACCATGCCATCGTGCGCCAGGGGCTGAGAAGAATCCTGGAAGAAGCTGCCGGCGTGAGTTTTGGGGGCGAGGCTGCAAACGGAGTCGAAGCACTGAAAATGATGCGCACGGAAAAGTGGGACGTTGTCCTCCTCGATATCTCCATGCCCGAAAAGAACGGGATAGACACCCTGAAGCAAATCATGGATGGCAACAAGGCGGCCCGCGTGTTGATCCTGAGTATGTACCCGGAAGACCAGTACGCCGTCCGCCTGATGAAGGCCGGCGCTTCAGGCTACCTGACGAAGGAAACTGCGCCGGAACAACTGATCGAGGCAATCCGCACGGTGGTTGTGGGCAAGAAATACATCAGCCGCACCCTTGCCGAATTGCTGCTTTTGGAATGCGGCAGCGATTCCGGCAAATCGCTGCATGCACTCTTGAGCAACAGGGAATATCAGGTGCTGCGGCTGATCGGCTCGGGAAAGAAGGTGTCCGAAGTCGCCGAAACGTTGTCACTGAGCGTCAAAACGGTCAGCACTTACCGCACGCACATCCTTGAGAAAATGAAATTGAGAAATAACGCCGAACTTACTTATTACGTGATGCAGAATGGCTTGAAGGAGCAATGATCCTTGAGGAGCCAGCGACCATTGATAATCGTTACGATAATATCGCGAAATCAATGAGTCAGGTCAGGAATGCTCCGGCCAATTTTTTTCCGGCTACAGGTAAAACAGAAAAGTGCTGCCGATGTAATTGCTGCAATTTTTAATGATTGACAACCTGTTCGAATTTTGCCAATCTTTGCACATGTCCCAAACCGCCCGAAAATTTATCGCTGTGCTTTTAGCCATCTGGCTGCCGCTGTTTAGCGGTAGTGCGCTGGCGGCCAGCGTATCCATGCAGATGCCGCACGGCTCGTGCCATGAGATGGAGGCGATGCAGGATATGGGCGATCATCATGAAGCCGACCAGGCGCCAGCGCATGACCAGTCCTGCTGTAATGCCCTGTGCCATCTGGCATGCAGCGGCTATCTGGCTGTGCAGCAAATCAGCACATTGGATGTGCCAAACACCGATGCATCGATCACGCCTTATCTGTTCTCGTATCATTCCATCACGTCAATTCCGCTGCTTCCTCCGCCTCTTACCCGCGTCTGACGCGGGACGAGTACGTCTGCCAGTTTTGTAAACCAGGCTGTTAGTATTCTCCTTACCATTTGGCCGCCATAGCGGCTGTCCGATTTGCACGAGGATGGTTAACATGAAACTAACAACAATTTTTTTCCTGCTGTTCAGCCCTATTCTGGCTACTGCCAGGCCGCTGGGCAGTGATGTCGCAGGTCTGCTGGACTATGCGCGCGAACACAATCCTGAATTGTCGGCGATGCGATATGAAGCCGATGCGGCCTCATTGCGTGTTGCGCCCGCCGGGGCATTGCCTGACCCGGTGCTGCGCACCGAGCTGATGGATATCACCAATCAGGGCAGCAACAAGCCGGCGAGTTTATTGCCGTCCCAAGTGGGCGGGACACGCTATTTGCTGATGCAAAGTGTGCCCTGGTTCGGCCGTCGCGATCTGCAAAGTGAGCTGGCACAGGCGCAACTCACCCAGGCCAAAGGGCAGACTTCCGCGACCTGGGCTGATCTGTCGGGAAAAATAAAATCGGCCTATGCGATGGATTACTACCTGTCAGGCAGTATCAGGCTGACCCGTGAAACGCTGGACTTGATGAACAGTCTGGAACAGGTCATGCAAACTCGCTATGCCAACGGGCTGGGCACGCAACAGGAAGTGATACGCGCACAAGTCGAGCAGACTGATCTGCACGCTGAGTTGATTGAGCTTGAAAATGAGCAGCATCATGTTCAGGTCAACCTGAACACGTTGTTGGCGCGTCCCGCCATGGCGCAACTGGCACAACCCGAGACGCTGCGCCCGATACCGCTGCTGCCCGATTATGCGTCGCTTGCAGAAAAATTGCGCGCGCGCAATCCGCAGTTACAGGTCGCCGCATCGCGCATCAACGAAGCGGAAAAGCGTCGCGATCTTGCCTACAAAAATCGCTATCCCGGCTTTACGCTGGGTGTCGCCCCGACCCAGAGCGGCAGCACCGTGAAGAGCTGGGATCTGATGGTCGAATTCAATATTCCGCTGCAGCAGGAATCGCGCAGATCCCAGGAGAGTGAGGCTGAAGCGATGGTGGTTGCATCCGCGGCACGCCAGCAGACCCTGATCAACCAGATGTTGTCGCAATTGTCGATAAGCGTGTCAGGACTCGATGCCGCGCGGCGTACAGAAGCACTGGTTGCCAACCGGCTGCTGCCGCAAACCGGGCTTACCTATCAATCCGCGCTGACAGCTTACCAGAACGGTCGCGTGGATTTCGCCACCTTGCTGGATGCACAGCGCCAGATTCTGAAGGTCCGCCGGCAACAGCTCAAATCGAAACTGGAAGCGCAATTGCGACTGTCCGAAATAGAAAGCCTGCTTGGAGAAGAATTATGAAAACAATCAAGAGGATAATAATTGTTGTTCTGGTGCTTTCTGCGGTTGCGGCAGGCGGATATCGTCTTGGAAGTCATAAGGGGCAGGATGCTGAATTCAGGATTCAGGATTCAGGATCGAAGATTGCAGCGCTACCCGCTCGCAAGATTCTCTATTACCGCAACCCGATGGGGCTGCCGGACACCTCGCCTGTGCCAAAAAAAGATGCGATGGGCATGGATTATGTGGCTGTATATGACGGTGATGCGCCCAGGGAGGACGGCGCTGTCAGCATCAGCGTCGAAAAAGTGCAGAAGCTTGGCGTAAAAAGCGAAGCGGCTGTGCGGCGGATTCTTGCCAAAATCATCCATGCCACGGGACGGGTTGAAGTTGACGAGCGCCGCACCTATGCCATCGCGCCGAAATTCGAGGGCTGGGTGGAACGCCTTTATGTGAACAGCACAGGACAGGCAGTCAGAAAAGGTCAGCCTTTGTTTGACGTGTACAGCCCTGAACTGGTCTCAGTGCAGCGAGAATATGCGCTTGCTTTGCGGGGAGAAGCTGCCTTGGCGAACGCGGATGAGGAAACCAGAAACAGCATGAAGCAACTGGCCGATGCAAGCCTCGCACGCCTGAAAAACTGGGATATGGAGGCGAATGGTCAACCTCGTCGTAATCTGACGTTTGTATCACCCGCATCCGGCATTGTGCTGGAAAAGAAGGCCGTGCAAGGGATGCGCTTCATGCCGGGGGAGGCGTTGTATCAGATCGCCGATTTGTCCGTCGTGTGGGTGCTGGCGGATGTAAACGAGCAGGATATTGCGCAGGTGAAAGTGGGCAGCAAAGTCCAGGTCAATATCGGTGCATACCCGGATAAACAGTTCGAGGGGAAAATCGCCTTCATCTATCCGACCCTGAATGCCGCGACACGCACCGTGCAGGTGCGTGTGGAAATTGCCAATAAGGATGGAAGGCTGATGCCGGCCATGTTCGCGAACGTGACACTGCCGACAGACAATGGCGTTGCAGTGCTGACCGTACCGACCTCAGCAGTGATCGACAGCGGTACTCGCCAGATCGTACTGGTGCAACTGGCAGAAGGTCGCTTCGCGCCGCGCACCGTCCGGCTTGGCCGTCGCGGCGATGATTACGTCGAGGTGCTGGGTGGCATCACAGAGGGTGAGCAGGTGGTGACGTCAGCGCTGTTCCTGATCGATGCGGAAAGCAATCTCAAGGCGGCGCTGGCCGGCTTAGGCGCAGATGAAGCGCATGCTGTTCAATCTGCTGCAACGCCTGACGCGGCAGTTGCAACGCCTGCCAGAGCTAAACCAAAAGCAGCAGGGGTCGGGCATCAGGCGACCGGTATCCTGAATTCGATCAACGCCGATGGCACAGTCAGCATTACCCATGAAGCGATTGCGACGCTCGGCTGGCCTGGCATGACGATGGATTTTGCGCTTGCTAATTCCTCGCTGGCGGCAGGCATAAAACCGGGCGCTGCGATCAGCTTCGAGCTCGTCGAACGCAAACCCGACGAATGGGTGATCACCAGACTGCAAGCCCGCGCGCAGCACGGGGGACACTGACATGCTATCAAAAGTGATCGACTGGTCGGCACGCAACCGCTTTCTGGTACTGCTGGCCACCCTGGCAGTCATTCTGGCGGGTGTTTATGCGGTGTTCAAGACGCCGCTGGATGCATTGCCTGATTTGTCTGATGTTCAGGTGATCGTCTATACCGAGTATTCAGGTCAGGCGCCGCAGGTGGTCGAGGATCAGGTCACCTATCCGCTCACCACTGCAATGCTGGCCGTGCCGAAATCTCGTGTGGTGCGCGGCTTCTCGTTCTTCGGCGCCTCGTTCGTGTATGTGATTTTTGAGGATGGCACCGACATTTACTGGGCGCGCTCCCGGGTGCTGGAATATCTCAACAGCATTGCGGGGCGCATGCCCAAAGGCGTCTCGCCGCAACTGGGGCCGGATGCGACCGGCGTAGGCTGGGTTTACCAGTACGCCGTGTTGAGCGAGAAGCATAATCTCGCCCAGTTGCGCACCATGCAGGACTGGTATTTGCGTTATCAGTTGACCAAGGTCCACGGTGTCGCGGAAGTCGCCTCAATCGGTGGTTTCGTGCAACAGTATCAGGTGACGGTCGATCCTGTAAAGCTGCGCGCCTACGGCATCCCCTTGAGCCGCGTATCGCAGGTCATCACGGATTCCAACCGCGATGTCGGCGGTCGCGTGGTGGAGATGAATGAGACCGAATATATGGTCAGAGGGCGCGGCTACCTGCGCGGCAAGAGTGACATCGAGAGCCTGGTGGTGAAAGCCGACAAGGGAACACCCGTGTTGCTGCGCGACATCGCGCGGGTCGAACTGGGGCCGGACGAGCGGCGCGGCTTAACCGAACTGGATGGCGAGGGTGAAGTGGTATCGGGCATCGCGATGGCGCGCTACGGTCAAAATGCGCTGGAAGTCATCGAGAATATCAAGCAAAAACTCGCGGAGGTATCCGCAGGCCTGCCGGATGGCGTTCGTATCCAGACTACCTACGACCGTTCTGAACTGATAGCACGCGCGATAGCCACTCTGAAACATACCTTGCTCGAAGAAGGGGTGATCGTGGCGCTGGTGTGCATGGTGTTCCTGATGCATGTGAGGAGTGCGCTGGTGGCCATCCTGATGCTGCCTGTCGGCGTGCTGATCGCCTTCATCGCGATGCGTGCTCTGGGCATGAATTCCAACATCATGAGTCTGGGCGGCATTGCGATTGCGATCGGTGCGATGGTGGATGCGGCGATCGTGATGATCGAGAATGCGCACAAGCATATCGAACGGCTAAAGGTGGGCGAATCGCGTGCCGATGCGATAATAACTGCCTGCCGTGAAGTCGGCCCGTCGCTGTTTTTCTCGTTGCTGATCATCACGGTGTCGTTCCTGCCGGTGTTCACGCTGGAGGCCCAGGAAGGCCGATTGTTCGGACCGCTGGCATTCACCAAGACCTTCGCGATGGCCGGAGCCGCCTTGCTGTCGGTGACGCTGGTGCCGGTGCTGATGCTGCTGTTCATCCGCGGACGCATCCTGCCGGAACAGCAGAACCCGCTGAATCGCTTGATGATCCGGGTCTATCGCCCGCTGATTGCCGCCGTATTGTTCAGAAAAAAGACCACGATGGCTATCGCAGTGTTGGCATGTGTCGCAAGCTTGTATCCTGCGATGAAATTGGGCAGCGAATTCATGCCGACCTTGAATGAAGGAAGCCTGCTCTATATGCCGGCCTCCTTGCCCGGCATGTCAGTCACCAAAGCAGCGGAGCTGTTGCAGACGCAGGACAAGATCATCAAGAGCTTCCCTGAAGTGGCGCAGGTTTTCGGCAAGGCAGGCCGCGCGCAGACCGCCACCGATCCGGCACCGCTGGAAATGTTCGAGACGGTGATCAATCTCAAACCTGAGGATCAATGGCGGCCCGGCATGACGACCGACAAGCTGATCGCCGAGATGGATCGCGCCCTGCAATTTCCGGGGGTGGCGAACTCATGGACCATGCCGATCAAGGCGCGCATCGATATGCTGTCTACCGGCATACGAACTCCGATTGGAATCAAGGTGTTCGGCAAGAATCTTGAGGAAATGGAACTTGTCGCAAAGCAGATCGAAGCGGTGGTCAGGAAGGTTCCGGGCACCACCAGCGCCTTTGCCGAACGCTTGACCGGCGGCTTCTATCTCGATGTCACACCGGATCGCATGGCGTTGGCGCGTTACGGGTTAACGGTCGGCGAAGTGCAGGACGTGATTGCCACGGCGTTAGGCGGTGAGAACGTCACCACCACGGTGGAAGGACTGGAACGTTTCGGGGTTAACGTGCGTTATCCGCGCGAATTGCGCGGCACACCTGAAGAAATTGCCCGCGAAGTGCTGGTGACAACGAGTGACGGCGCGATGATCCCGTTAGGGCAACTCGCGAAGGTCAGTATCACCAAAGGCACCCCGTCCATCCGCACCGAGAATGCGCTGCTCTCCGCCTACATTTACGTGGACATCAGAGATCGCGACGTGGGTTCTTATGTGGCAGATGCCCGCCGTGCGGTGAACGAGCAGGTGACATTTCCACCCGGCTATTACGCGACCTGGAGCGGGCAGTTCGAATATATGGAACGGGCTTATGCACGGATGAAGATCGTCATTCCGATCACCTTGCTGCTGATCTTTCTGTTGCTTTATTTAAACTTTAAGCGGGTCACCGAGTCGCTGATCGTGATGCTGTCCGTGCCGTTCGCGCTGACAGGCGGCCTGTGGTTGCTGTGGCTGCTCGATTACAACCTGTCGGTGGCGGTGGCGGTGGGCTTTATCGCACTGGCGGGTGTGGCGGCGGAGACCGGCGTGGTGATGCTGATCTATCTGGAGCAGGCTTGGCAGACTTCAGAGGCTCGATGCGTAAAAGAGGGGCGCGCACCGACTCTTGTTGATCTGCATGACGCGATCATGCACGGTGCGGTGGAGCGTGTGCGGCCCAAGATGATGACCGTGGTGGCAATCATGGCAGGCCTTCTGCCCATCCTGTGGGGCACAGGCACAGGTTCTGAAGTGATGCGCCGTATCGCAGCACCGATGGTCGGCGGCATGCTCTCATCAGCCATACTGACGCTGCTGGTGATTCCGGTAATTTACGCGTTGCTGAAACAACGCGCGCTCGCATCGGGGGAGGATGTACAAAAGTAATACATTGACGAACAAGGCTTTAATCGTTAGTCTGAATTCGACTGAACGCCTTGAATATTCAACTGAATATGAGGTCAGCATGACACAGCAACAATCTGTTACGGCTCTACCCATCAAGCCCATCCAATTTGGAGCGGGCGCATTTGTGTTGTTGCTCGCCATTAATTTTGCTGTGGTCAGTCTGATTTCCGGGGTGGATTTCACACTCGAACAATTCGCAAAGTTCTGGTATTTCTTCGTGTCCCTTGCGCTGGGATTCGGCATTCAGGTGGGACTCTACACCTACCTCAGGCAACTCGTCGGGCAACATGGCGCATCAGGCAAGGTGGTCGCAGTGTCCGGCACGACCTCCACTGCGGCAATGGTTTCCTGTTGCGCACATTATCTGGTCAATATCTTGCCTGTTATGGGCGTCACCGGCTTTATTACCATCGTTGCAGAATATCAGATCGAGTTGTTCTGGGCAGGTCTTGCCTTTAACGTAGCCGGTATTCTGTATGTCGCGTCAAAAGTTAGCAAAGCTACTAAGGAGCATAAAAAATGCTGAGAAAATATTGGGGTGGCTTGGCTTTTGCAATGATGATCGTTTTTACGCATAACGGCCTCATCGCGAATAGTTACGCAGCCGAGATTACGCCGCAAACAAGCAACGAGCGGGGCATCAAGGTAACCGCCACGCTGCAAGCTATTCCTGCGGATGCGAAAACATGGACTTTTGAGGTGACTCTGGAAACCCATATCCAACCTTTGAACGATGATTTGGCCAGGTCTGCAACACTGATTGTGGATGGCAAGCAATACCTGCCGCTGGCCTGGGACGGCGCGCCGCCCGGAGGCCATCACCGCAAGGGCGTGTTGCGCTTCCAGGCAACAGGCCCGCAGCCACGCTCGATGGAGCTGCAAATACGCCTGGCAGGCGATACCACGCCAAGAAGCTTCAAATGGTCGCTGAAATGAGAATGCCGTTCATCCGTAAGCCATCTTTTTTGATTGGATATTCCCCAAACTATTAGAAAGAGGAGACCTGTGAGATGTCATCCAACACGGAAATAGCTTTGCCGCCTGCAATGCCCGGCATCGAACTGGCTAAACGTATCCTGCATCGCCTGTTCCGGGATTTCGACGAATCTATCCGCATCTGCCTGTGGGATGGTTCCGAAATGCATACGGGTTGCGACCATCCGGTGTTTTCGCTGACCTTCCGATCAGCAAAAAATTTTCAGGAACTCGTTTTGTCGCGCGACCCGTTATGCCTGGCGGAATCATATTTTCAGGGGCTCATTGAGATCGGCGGTGACTTCTACAACGCACTCAAGCTGCGTCACCATCTGAGTTCATTGCAACTGTCCCTGATAGAAAGGGCTGAACTTGCGGCTACAGCATTGAGGATCAAGCCGGAAAAAACCGCACAAAATAGCAGCGACACACCCAGGTGGGCAAAAACCTTCGGGCAAAAACTGGGCATCCGTTCCAGCAGACAGCTCAATCACGATGCCATTTCTTTTCATTATGACGTTTCCAATGATTTCTACGCGCTGTGGCTGGACGAACAAATGGTCTATTCCTGCGCCTATTATGAGGCTGCCGGTCAGAGCCTGGAGCAAGCGCAACGCAACAAGCTCGATCATATTTGCCGCAAGTTGCGACTCAAACCCGGCGAGCGACTGCTCGACATCGGCTGTGGCTGGGGCGCGCTGATTTGCTGGGCTGCGGAACATTACGGCGTGAACGCACACGGCATCACGTTAAGCCAAAATCAGTATGACCATGCTCAAAATGTGATCAAGCAGCGCGGGCTTGAACAACAGGTCTCTGTCGAACTTGTTGATTATCGCGACCTGCCGGTTGATGCCAGGTATGACAAGCTGGTGAGCGTCGGCATGTTCGAACACGTCGGCTTGAAGAACTTGCCGGGCTACTTTGAAATCGCATGCCGACAGCTTAAACCCGGCGGACTATTCCTCAACCACGGTATCACCAGCGATGAAGGCGGCTGGAAGAAAAGCGTTGCGACCGAATTTATCAATCGTTATGTATTTCCCGACGGTCAACTGGAAACCATCAGCATGGTGCAGCAGATCATGGAGGATACCGGTTTCGAAATTCATGACGTCGAAAGCCTCAGACAGCACTATGCGCTGACGCTGCGCGAGTGGGTAAGACGCCTCGAACAACGCCATGAAGAAGCGCTGCAATATGTGAGCGAACCCGTCTTTCGCATCTGGCGGCTGTATATGGCGGCCAGCGCACTGCAGTTCGAAGAAGGCTGCGCCGGGATATATCAAGTCCTGATTTCCAGGCGCGAATCGTTTTCAAACCCGGTTCCGCTCACGCGACATGATCTTTATCAACAGACACGCTGAATCAATAGTTAAAATTATCCATCAAAATTAAGCTATTGATTCACTTTCTTAAAGGGGATTGTTATGAGCATCACCACCGATCCGGTATGCGGGATGAAGGTCGACATTGAATCGCGACACAGCGTGGAGCACGCGGGTGAACGTTATTATTTTTGCTCGCAGCATTGCCTGGAAAAATTCCAGAAAAACCCAGCCGCATATATCAATGCGGATGTAACGGCCCCTGCTGTTCAAGCGCCCTTGGTAGGCTCTGTCTACACCTGCCCGATGCACCCGGAAGTAGTAAGCCGCGCACCGGGCAGTTGCCCGATCTGCGGCATGGCGTTGGAGGCGCGCAACGCGCCATCGGAAGACAATACAGAATTGAAGGATATGACGCGCCGCTTCTGGGTGAGCGCGGCGCTGGCCTTCCCGGTATTCATGATGGCGATGGTATCCGATCTGGCGCCACAATTCGTGCCTGATGCTGTCTCCATGCAGCTATTGCAATGGCTGGAATTCGCGCTGGCCACACCCGCTGTGCTGTGGAGCGGCTGGCCGATCTTTCAGCGCGGATGGGCATCGGTGGTCAATCGCAGTCTCAACATGTTTACGCTGATTTCGCTCGGTGTCGGCGTGGCATGGATATACAGCGTGGCAGCGATGCTGCTGCCGGGAATTTTTCCGCCTGCGATGCGCAGCATGGGGGAGACGGTGCCGGTGTATTTTGAGGCGGCGGCAGTCATCATGGCCTTGGTTTTGTTAGGGCAGGTGATGGAGTTGCGCGCGCGCAGCCAGACCAGCGCCGCGATCAAACTGCTGCTGGGGCTTTCTCCCAAGAACGCGCGCATCGTGCGTACAGATGGTGTCGAGGAAGACATCCCGCTTGAACAAGTGCAGCTGAATGACGTGCTGCGCGTGCGTCCCGGCGAAAAGGTGCCGGTGGACGGTGTGGTGCTGGAAGGTAACAGTTCGCTGGACGAATCGATGGTCACCGGCGAATCCATCCCGGTGGAAAAAACGACGGGTGCAAGGCTGATCGGCGCTACGGTGAACGGCACCGGCAGTCTGATGATGCGCGCCGAGCGCGTCGGCGCCGACACTTTGCTGGCACAGATCGTGCACATGGTAAGCGAGGCGCAGCGTTCGCGCGCACCTATCCAGCGGCTGGCCGATGTCACTGCGGGTTATTTTGTGCCGGCAGTGGTGCTGGCAGCGCTCGCCACACTAGCGGTCTGGGGACTCTTTGGGCCGGAGCCGCGCCTGGCGCATGCCATCGTCAATGCGGTGGCGGTGCTGATTATCGCCTGCCCGTGCGCGCTGGGACTGGCTACGCCGATGTCCATCATGGTCGGCACCGGGCGCGGCGCGCTGGTCGGCGTGCTGATCAAGAATGCCGAAGCGCTGGAAATTATGGAAAAGGTAAACACGCTGGTCGTGGACAAGACCGGCACGCTGACAGAAGGCAAACCGAAACTGACTTCGGTCATTCCGCTTGCCGGATTTGAAGAGGATGAGGTGCTGCGGCTGGGTGCCAGTCTGGAACGCGCCAGCGAACACCCGCTGGCCGCAGCCATTGTGAACGGCGCAGAGAAAAAGGGAATAACACTCAATACCGTCAGTGATTTTAAATCGTTCACCGGCAAAGGCGTGACGGGAACGGTGGAGGGCAGGGCAGTCGCGCTGGGCAATCTCAAGCTGTTCGAGGAACTGCACATTGATGCAGGCGACTTGCCCATCCGTGCCGAAGCCTTGCGCAGCGAAGGCCAAACGGTGATGCTGCTGGCAATCGACGGACATGCGGCAGGACTGATCGGCGTGGCCGATCCCATCAAAGAATCAACTGCAGAAGCGATCCGCGCCCTGCATGAAGAAGGCGTGCAGGTGATCATGCTCACCGGCGACAACCGCATCACGGCACAAGCGGTGGCAAAAAAATTGGGTATAGACCGTATCGAGGCCGAAGTGCTGCCCGAGCAGAAAGCCTCCATCGTCAAACAACTGCAGGCGCAGGGCCGCATCGTGGCGATGGCGGGCGACGGCATCAACGACGCGCCGGCACTGGCTCAGGCGCAGGTGGGCATCGCGATGGGCACCGGCACCGACGTGGCGATGGAAAGCGCGGGCATCACCCTGATCAAGGGCGACCTGAACGGCATCGTGCGTGCGCTGCGCCTGTCCCGCGCCACCATGCGCAACATCCGCCAGAACCTGTTCTTCGCCTTTATCTACAACGTGCTCGGTATTCCGATCGCAGCAGGCGTGCTGTACCCGTTCTTCGGCTTGCTGCTCTCGCCGATTATCGCCGCCGCAGCGATGAGTTTCAGTTCAGTATCAGTCATTACCAACGCGCTGCGGCTACGTAGCGTGAAACTTTAGGCCGTGGCCACAACCCTAGAAAAAGCAGTTGTCCACGAAATACACGAAAATGGTTCTCGCAGGGATATTTCCCAAGGCGGCAATAACTCATAAAAAAACACAATTCAAATAGATACCATGATTTCGATATTCACCTCGCTGGTGAGCTGCCGCATGAAAGTAAAATGTTGATTTATTTTGTGTCTTTCGTGCTTTTCGTGGATGAAAAAAGGTTTTATGAAAGGAGTGCGAAATGTGGGGACATATGAGTGATTACGGCTGGGGGTGGGGCGGCATGGGTTTCGGTATGCTGCTGTTCTGGGGGCTGCTGATCGCAGCCATCGTGATGCTGGTGAAATGCTCCCGGGGGGGCGGTGCTTGCGGGCAGCGGGATAAGTCCGCGCTTGACATACTCAAGGAGCGCTATGCGCGCGGCGAGATCGAACGCGATGAATTCGAGCAGAAGAAGCGCGACCTGCAAAGTTGAGGATGTGGCGGGTGGAAAGTGCGGCGAACAGCTTGCCGTTGTCCCACAGCATCACGATGGCTGCAATTAGTTTCAGTTCGGTGTCGGCGATCGTCAACGCCCTCAGGATTAATCGGATAAAGATGGCAGTTATGCTTTTATTAAATGTTATCAATCAACATACTGCGACATACTTCTCCGGGTACTTAGAGACTGTCGTTGAATAGGGAGCAGGGAATAACCATGCTTGATGAATTTATCCACAAACCACGCATTGCGTATTTCTCGATGGAAATCGCATTACGCTGCGAAATCCCGACCTATGCGGGAGGCCTCGGGATACTTGCCGGCGACACAATGCGCTCGGCAACCGATCTCGGTCTGCCCATGGTGGCGGTCAGTCTGATCAGTCGCGCAGGTTTTTTCCGCCAGGAGATTGACGATACGGGCCGCCAGCTGGAACAGGCTGCGACCTGGGATCCGCGTCGCTGGGCACAAGCGCTTGACGCCAAGATCGCCGTGCACATCGAGGATCGCACGGTCTGGATACGCGCCTGGCTTTATGTGCTCGAAGGTCACATGGGCGGTCGCCAGCCGGTATTGCTGCTCGATACCGATCTTGACGAAAACGAAAGCTCTGACCGCGAAATCACCCATTATCTTTATGGCGGTGGCCCCATCTACCGGCTCAAGCAGGAGATCGTGCTGGGTATCGGCGGTGCACGCCTGTTGCAGGCGTTGGGCTTCACGATACGGCATTACCACATGAACGAAGGGCACTCCGCCTTGCTGGGGCTTGAACTGATGCGGCGCTATACCCATTCTGCCGAGCACTTGCGGCCGGGGGAGTCGCCCTACGATTTTCCGCGCGTACGCGACATGTGCAGTTTTACCACGCACACGCCGGTCGAGGCGGGGCATGACCGTTATAGCTACGATCTGATCCGTCGCATACTCGACAACGGCTTCGACATCGAAACGATCAAGCGGCTGGCCGGGGATGAAAACCTCAACATGACGCGGCTGGCATTGAACCTGAGCGAATATGTGAACGGGGTCGCCAGAAAACATGCCGAAATATCGAGCGCGATGTTCCCCGGCTACCGCGTGCATGCGATCACCAACGGCGTGCATCCCTACACCTGGGCCGCCGAGCCATTTCGCCAGATTTTTGACCATTATCTGCCGGGCTGGTGCCACGAACCCCAACTGCTGATACGCGCCGACTGCTGCATTCCCGATGCGGCAATCTGGCAGGCGCATGTGCAGGCCAAACAGTTGCTGATCGAAAAAGTGCAGGCGCTCACCGGGGTGGTGTTACAGCCGGATATTGCTGTTATCGGTTTCGCGCGGCGCATGACCGCCTATAAACGCCCTGATTTTCTGTTCTCTGATCTCGAACGCCTGCAACTTATCGCGCACAAATATCCGTTTCAAATTGTACTCGCCGGCAAAGCTCACCCGATGGATGAAAACGGCAAGCATCTGATCGAGCAGCTGCACGCGCAGGCGCGCGCACTGAAGGGTAAAATCACCGTCGTTTATCTGCCTGATTACGACATGGCGCTGGCGCAGACGCTGACGGCGGGCGCGGACGTATGGCTCAACACGCCGTTGCCGCCGCTGGAGGCATCCGGCACCAGCGGCATGAAGGCCGCATTCAACGGGGTGCCGAATCTTTCTGTGCTTGACGGCTGGTGGATCGAGGCCTGCATCGAGGGCTTAACCGGATGGGCGATCGGTGATGCGGCAGGAATCAATGACGGTGATGCCGCCATGCTTTACGACAAGCTTGAAAACCTGGTGTTGCCGCTGTATTACGGTCGCAGTGATGGCGGATGGGTCAGGCTGATGAAGGGTGCAATCAGCAAGAATGCTTCCTATTTCAACAGCCACCGCATGATGCGCCGTTATGCAACGGAAGCGTACAACTGGTGATATATTGGACATCATTCCTAAGCTGTCTTTTTTGACCAGCCAGGCCGATGCATATTTTGAGGCGCGCCGCATTTGAGTTTTTCAGCATGTCTGCATGGATGATAGCGTCATCAAAGTGCCGAGCGCGACTCTGTTGCTCCGCAGTAAGTCCGATTTTTCCGATGACCACTGACGGTTCAATGGGGAGAGTTTGTATGAATGCTTTTTTTGACCGGGTTTTTCGTAGGTTCTGCCGCCGGGGGCGAGGTCTGGCTCTGACTGCCTGCTTGTTGGTGCCGGCATTGCCTGTTCCTGTTGAGGCCGGAACGTCTTATACCCTGGGCGTGGTGCCCCAGTTCGAGCAGCGCAAACTCTTCGCCATCTGGAAGCCTGTTGTCGACGAGCTAAGCCGGCGTGCCGGACTGGAGATCCGGCTGGTTGTCACCCTTACCGTCCCTGAATTCGAAAGCGCCCTGGAAAAGGGTAGTTTCGATTTTGTCTATGCCAATCCCTATCACATTCTGCGGGTCAGTGATTCCCAGGGGTACATTCCGCTGGTCCGGGATCGGGAACCCTTGCGCGGCATTCTGGTGGTCCGCCGCGATAGTCCGGTGAAAAGTGTCGAGGAGCTGGCAGGCAAGACGCTGGCCGTGCCCTCCCCCAATGCACTGGGAGCAAGTCTGCTGCTGCGCGCCGATCTGGATCATCTCTATGGTGTTCACATGTCCATGGTGAACGCGAGAACACACAGCTCGGTATACCTGAATGTACTCAATGGGCTGACCGATGCAGGGGGCGGAGTGCAGAAGACCCTGGCCGAGCAGGATGCGGGGATCAGGGACGGGTTACGGATACTGTACACCACCCGGGCCATGCCATCCCATCCCGTCGCCGCCCATCCCCGTATCAAGCCGGATGTCAGGGAGCGGGTAAGAAAAGCAGTGCTGGAAATGAGTGCCACACCGGCAGGCCGGGCATTGCTGGATGAGATACCGATGCTCTCGCCGGTGAATGCCTTTCTTGAGGACTACCTGGTGATGCGTAAATGGGGTCTCGACACCTATTGGGTGGATGATGGGAAATAGGCGTTCTGTTTCCCTGCGTTGGAAATTGCTGCTGCCGCTGCTGTCGGCCAGTCTGGTTATCATGGCCTCTCTCAATTTCGTCTGGATTCCCCGATACCTGGAAACTCAGAAAGCAGATTATCTCGAAGAAGTGGATCATCACCTGGACAGCGTCATCGAGGGGCTGATGCCACTCATGCTGTCCAATCAGATAGATATCATCAACGAGAATCTGCAGGAACTGAAAAAGAAGAATCAGAACTGGGATTCCATACTGCTGATCAATGTTCGCGGCAAGCAGATCTATCCGCCCATGGTCGGAAGTGCCTTAGTCATCGCTGATCACCCGAGTTTGCTGACGCTGAAAAAGAACATCAGCTACCTGGGACAACCAGTGGGCCATCTGACTGTCCAGGTGAACCTGACTCACTGGTTGGAGAAGCGTAATGAGCAACACCTGCAGCTGATATTCCTGCTGGTGGGGATCATTGTCCTGCTGGTGCTGATCTGGACAGCGATGGTGGAGGGAATCGTGGTCCGGCCCATGCGGCGATTGGCCGGAGCCGCCAAGGCGCTGGCCCGGCGCGAGTTTGATGCCCCGCTGCCTGCGAGCTCGAAGGACGAGGTGGGGGAACTGATCGAGAGTTTCTCCACGATGCGCCGGGATATGAAGGTCTACCATGATGAATTGCTGGGAGAAATCGGCGAGCGACAGAAGGCAGAGCAGGAACTGCGGGAGCACAGGCAGCACCTGGAAAAGCAAGTGGCTGACCGTACTGCTGAACTGGTCAGTGCCAAGGAGTCAGCCGAAGCCGCTAACCGGGCCAAGAGCGCCTTCCTCGCCAACATGTCCCACGAACTCAGAACACCGCTGAACGCGATCCTCGGCTTTTCCGATATCCTGCGCCGTGATGCGGGGCTCTCCGAATCCCAGAAGGATACGCTGGCGACCATCCACAAGAGCGGCGATCACTTGCTCGGCCTCATCAACGATGTCCTCGACATCGCCAAGATCGAGGCCGGCCGTATCGTGTTGGAGTCAGCACCGTTCGACTTGGGCGGCATGATCTTCGATATCACCGACATGCTGCGTGTTCGTGCCCGTGACAAGGGCTTGCAACTGCTGGTCGATCAATCATCCGAGGTTCCTCGCTACATCGTGGGCGACGAAGCCAAACTGCGGCAGATCCTGATCAACCTGATTTCCAACGCTATCAAGGCAACAGAAAAGGGCGGCATCACCCTGCGTATGGGCGTAAAACGCAACAAGATCGATCACCTGATCATGGAGGTGGAAGACACCGGCATCGGCATCGCGTCTGCGGATAAGGCGAAAGTTTTCGAAGCTTTCGTTCAGGTGGGCTCCCAGGCCAAACAGCAGGGCACGGGGTTGGGGCTGGCGATCACCCGCCAGTTCGTCGAGTTAATGGGAGGGCAACTTTCCCTCACCAGCGCCGTAGGGCAGGGCAGTACCTTTCGGGTGGAGCTGCCCGTGCAATTGGCGCTGTCGGGAGATATCCCGCAAGCAGCCAAGGGGCGCGGTGAAGTGATCGCTCTGGAACCGGGGCAGTCGCCCTGTCGGGTATTGGTGGTGGAAGACCAGTTGGAGAACCGGCTCTTGCTGACCCGTTTGCTGGAAAATGTGGGATTCGAAATTCAGACGGCTGTAAACGGTGTCAAAGCCGTGGAGCAGTTCACCAACTGGAAGCCCCATTTTATCTGGATGGATCGGCGTATGCCGGTGATGGACGGATTGGAGGCTACCCGTCGTATTCGCGCCCTGCCAGGCGGGGACGCCGTGAAGATCGCCGCAGTGACAGCCTCCACGTTCAATGAAGAGGATGCAGAATTAACGGCGTCCGGTTTCGACGACATCGTTCATAAACCCTTCCGCTCAGAGCAGATATTCGAATGCATGGAGCGTTTGCTGGCGCTGCGCTTTGTGCGTGTCGAAGCGCAGGCTGCGGAAGAGGTTGTCAACGTTGTATTGACTGAGGAAATGCTGGCAGTGTTGCCGGAGGATTTGCGTCGCGAACTCCGCGCGGCTTTGAAAAGTCTGGAGAGCGAACGCATCGCCGCCGCTATTGGGCAAGTCGCATCCTGTGATTCAAAGTTGCACAAGACGCTGTCTCACCTGGCTGAAAACTTCGAATATCCGGCTATCCTGAAGGCATTGCAGACGAACTGACCGGTAAACTAGCCTGCCGGGCCAAGGCAAGATACTTGCAGTCGATAATACGCCGGCCTCCTTGAGGCTGATGATGTATGAAGGTGGGAGGGGTGAATTTTTCGGATCGTGCCATTAACGCTCGTTCATCACGGTCATATGTAAATGCGACCAGGTCAAATTGCATAGATATTTTGGCCTATATGGTGAGAGGAATAACTGTGTTGTAATCCGCAGGGTGGCAATTAAGATCAGCAGGTGCCGACAGCAGAAATTCTTATCAACTCAGCATGGCCGTATTTTGAAAGGAAGCAATATGTCAAAGAAAGCTGGGATGGTTGGTCTTGGTTTGTTAATGATTTCTTGCATATCGATTACTGCAAACGCTGAGCAGCGGGTTGCTGGTGAGCTAAAAACAAAATCTGGTCAGGAAATTGGCGTGACTGTTTCCTCGTACGATTATCAGGAACCCTCATTAAATGTGTCCCTCAAAGCCACGAAATTGGGTATGGATTACAAGGGGGCCGTTGCATTAGAAGAGGGTTGGTTTATCAGGGGTAACTTCGGTTACGCTAATGGCCGTGCTGACTATTCCGGGTCAGGCACGCTGAGCGCCCGGCCAGACTGGTATTACGAGTTGCGCGGGATGATTGGTAAAGATTTTGATCAGGGAAATTATGTTATTTCTCCTTATGTTGGCCTTGGTTATCGATATTTGTTCAATGATTTACGCGGAGTTTCCAGCACCGGCGCAAGTGGCTATCGGCGAAAAAGTGAATACTCATACCTGCCAGTCGGGATGACTCATCAAATCAAGCTTGAATCACAAGCTAAATTGCTCACCACACTGGAATATGACCACCTTATATCAGGTCAGCAAACCACTTATATTACAGACGTAACTAATTTGATCGCTGATCAGGTTAATAAGCAGCGGCATGGTTATGGAATCAGAGGTAGTGTGTACTATGAAAAAGGTAGCTGGTCTTTTGGTCCCTGGTTTCAGTACTGGAATATCAATCAATCCGCTTCAACTACGGCAACGGTAACTCTGCTGGGCGTCACTTATAACGCAACCTTTTGGGAACCAAAAAACAAAACAACCGAAATTGGTTTGAGATTTGGGTATAAGTTCTAAATGAGCACCCTGGTTCACGCACTTCAAGCTGACATCACCACACTATCGGTTGACGCCATCGTCAACGCTGCCAACTCGTCACTGCTTGGCGGCGGGGGCGTGGACGGGGCAATTCATCATGCTGCCGGGGCAGAGCTACTGAATGAATGTCTCCAGTTGGGTGGTTGCAAAACGGGGGATGCAAAAATCACCAAGGGGTATCGCTTGCCCGCCAAGTTCGTCATTCACACTGTCGGACCCGTCTGGCGGGGAGGGATGAGCGGAGAACCCGAGCTGTTGGCAAGTTGCTATCAACGTTCAATGGAGCTCGCAACGGACTATGGTGTTCACACGCTTGCGTTTCCCAGCATCAGCACAGGTGTTTATGGCTACCCGATTGAACTGGCGGCAAGGGTCGCAATTAAAACGGTGCGCTCGCAGTTACAGAAATTTCCCGCCATTCAGGAGGTGGTGTTTTGCTGCTTTAGTATCAGCGACCTTACAGTCTACGAACAAGCCTTGAGTGAATAGCACAACGCCGGGCGTTGGGAACACAGTGCAAGTGTATGAGTCAACTTTGCAGGGGAGGGGAGCTTCGTTACCCGCCCGCCGGCACAGAGCAAGCGAAGGCGAGGACATATACGCAAAGAATCAGCGGTTGTCTGAATAACTGACCTGAACGCCCCCACTGTTTCGCAGCAAATTTCTTGATGTGTTCGTTACCGCACGGTTTAAGTATGGCAGTGCAGCGTATTGTGTCGGCACATGGCGAACAGGAACGTTGTACGCCATGTATTCCGATTAATGTCCGCACTGTGATCAGAACGATCATGGCTGAAGGACTGCAGGGACCGTAGTTCAACCACGACTTCTGGTCGTTTTTTTTCGATATCTAAAGGAAGTAATCACATGAAAACCGGTACAGTTAAATGGTTTAACGATGCAAAGGGTTTTGGTTTTGTTACGCCCGATGACGGCAGCGATGATTTGTTCGCACATTTTTCCGCAATCAACATGGACGGGTTCAAGTCACTCAAGGAAGGTCAAAAAATTTCCTTTGAAGTGATTCAAGGTGCCAAGGGTAAGCAAGCTTCCAATATCCGGGCTGCCTGACAGTGCGCATAGCGCGCTGGTGACGAAGGGGCGGGGAGTATTCCGCCTGTTTGTAATTCAGTTAAGGAGTCCTTCATGTCAGTCTGGTTTCGAATTCGCTGGCATACGTCTGCACTGCCCGCTATGGCGGTTATCTGCTTCGCGCTGACGGCTTCGGCCGCCGATGAAGATTTCTCCTCACTGACAAAACGCCTGCAAGCGGAAAAGCCGAAATTCGCGCAGCGCCAGCAGGCTTTGTTAGCGGAACGCTACGACCTCGCTGACCGGTCGGTCAATGGCGTTGCCATGTCGCGCGGCAAGCCGGTGCAGGAAGGCGTGCGCGTCAAGTTGCCCAAGGGCATGTCCTGGGAAAAACTCGCTGCCATGTCGCCTGAAGAAGTCAGCGAAAAACAGCTCTGGCCGGCAGGCTTTCTTCCGTTACCGCATCCCCACCATGAAGCGGGCGGCATGGTCTTCCCAAAATTCCTGATCGATGAAACGAAAAAACAGACCGATCGCGATCTGACTCGCTTTGACCTCGACTTTGACTTGCCGGATCATTTTCTGCCCGAGTTCCCGGCACCGATCTATCTGACGACGCGGCCTGATCTGGGCGACGTTTCTCAAGGGGCGCTGGTGACGCTCAGCAACTTCAACGAATTGTTCAAAGACATCCTAAATCCCAAACAGCTCGAAGGGTTACGGTTACTGGTCACGCCGTTTCCCCAGCAGCAGTTCAACGCCACTGAAGACCGCCGCAGCTTGAAGGCTCATCCGGGCGTTGCCTGCTTCGACTGCCACGCCAACGGCCATACGAACGCCTCCACCCATACAGTCGGCGACATTCGACCCAACGAGCATCGCCATCGGATTGATACGCCATCGCTGCGGGGCGTAAACATTCAGCGCCTGTTCGGTTCGCAACGGGCGATGAAGTCCGTGGAAGACTTTACCGAATTCGAGCAGCGCGGCGCCTACTTCGACGGCATCCCGGCCGACGCTGCGCGCAAAGGCACCAACGTTCTCGAACGCGGCAGTCAGGTGCAATTTATGGCGGAGTTTCAGGCGCTGCTCGACTTTCCGCCCGCGCCCAGGCTCAACTTATTCGGCAAGCTCAATCCAGCTAAAGCCAACGCGAGCGAGATGCGCGGCCAGGAAATATTTTTCGGGAAGGGCCAGTGCGCGACCTGCCACATCCCGCCGTACTATACCGACAACTCCATGCACAACCTGAAGGTGGAGCGATTCTTCAAGGAGGTCACGATTAACGGACGCCGTGCATCGGCAGACGGCCCGATCAAGACCTTCCCGCTGCGCGGCATCAAGGACTCGCCGCCGTACCTGCACGATGACCGGTTGCTGACGCTTGCGGATACGGTGGAGTTCTTCAACCTCGTGCTGGAATTGAAGCTGAATGAACAGGAGAAGAAGAGCCTTGTGGCCTTCATGCGGACACTGTAGGTATCAATCAGATATTACCTTTACAGGGGGTTGTCATGAGCAAATACCAAATCGCCGTTGTCGTCGGAAGCCTGCGCCACGATTCATTTAATCGCAAGCTGGCAAGCGCAGTTGCAAAATTGGCACCACCGGAGTTCTCGTTCAGGCAAGTGCAAATCGGCGACTTGCCGCTTTATAACCAGGATGACGACACAAATCAGGCCGATTCCGTCAAGCGGCTGAAGGGCGAAATTGCGGCGGCCCAGGGGCTTCTGTTCGTCACGCCCGAATACAACCGCTCAATCCCCGGCGTACTCAAGAACGCGATCGATCATGCCTCGCGCCCCTATGGCCAAAGCGCCTGGGCGGGAAAACCCGCCGGTGTGTTGGGCGCATCGCCCGGCGCCAGCGGCACGGCCATGGCACAACAGCATTTGCGCAACATTCTCGCGACGCTTGACGTGCCGACGCTTGGTCAACCCGAAGCATTCATCCAGGTAACGGACGGGTTGTTTGACGACGCCGGTAATATAGGTGCAGGCAGCAAAAAATTTCTGCAAAACTGGATGGACCGGTATGTCGCATGGGTGAAAAAACACGCTGCCTGATGCCGTAAAAACAAAGAGAGGAGATAATTATGGGGAAGAAGCTTCATCTCATCGCAATATTTAGTGCGGTTCTCATTACGTCAAATCCACTACTCGCTGAGGAGAAAACAAAAAGCCCGGCGGATGGTTACAACATCCATATCATCGCGCCACACCGTCACGAAGACGGCACGGTGCATGGTCCGTATCACCATTATTGCAAGCAAATCAAGCCGGAAATATTGCAATGCATGATCTTTCTAAGCACCGATCCGAATGCCGAACTTGTTGAAATCGAATACTTCATTGACAAGAAGCTGGTGCGCACCAACGTGACGCTGGAACAATGGAATAAGCACTACCACGACCATAAAGCAGAGGTTGCATCCGGACGTGTGCAAGTTCTTGATGTTTCACCTGCGAAGGCGAAAGAGATTGCCGAAGCTGCATCCAAAACCGACGGCATCATTTTTCATTTGTGGCCAGATGGCAATAAGGTTCCGAACGGCGATGTTATGTTCCCGACGGCCATCAGCCACAAACAGGTAGAGCAGCTCGAAATTCCGGAGGATACCCGATGAGTAACCGCGTTCTTGTAATTGGTGCCGGAGTGAGTGGACTTACGACGGCAAGGTGTCTTTTCGATGCGGGATTCGAAGTGACTGTTCTGGCGGAAAAGAGTGCTGAATTCACGCCATCTGTCGTAGCCGGCGCACTTTGGGAATGGCCACCCGCCGTATGTGGCTACCATACTGACTCGGAATCACTACGCAGGTCGAAGCAATGGGCGACGGTTTCGTATGAACGATTTAATGAACTTGCCGCGCAGCCGAAGAGCGGGGTCAGGATGATACCCGCTGTCTTTTATTTTCGGGATCGAGTTGAAGACAACCCCGCAGAGTTGCAAAAAATGGAGGAAACTAAACCACACGTAAAGGGCTTCGAGCACACACCGGATCTGATCTATCAGCATGGTGTCAATCGCGGATTGGGTTTGTGTGATGCTTACAGCTACTTGTCCCCGTTGATCGAAACCGATGTCTATATGGAATGGCTGCGCAACGAACTTGTGATGCTGGGTTGTCAATTCGAGCAACGCAAATTACTGCAGTCGTTGGCGGACTCGGAACAACCACTATGCGATGAATACAAGGTTTGCGCTATCGCCAACTGTTCGGGTCTCGGTTCGATTGAATTGGCTGGTGATCATTCGATGCAGCCATTACGGGGAGCGTTGATTCGAGTCCTGAACGATGGAAGCACGATGCCCCGAATCGCCGCAGCGCATTGCGTCGCACACGACGACAAGGTCGAAAACCAGCGAATGATCTACATTGTCCCCCGTGGTCCCGATCATCTCATTCTTGGTGGAATTACAGAATTAGGAGAATGGGATACGAACATTGGCCTTGGCAACTACGCTCCCATTCGTGAAATATTGCAAAGATGTCAGGAGTTTTTGCCCATTCTCAAATCTGCGGTGATCGATGAATTTGATCCTGTGAGAGTAGGGCTTCGACCGTATCGAAAAAAGAACGTCCGTTTAGAACGAGAGTCGCCCTATCGGATCATTCACAATTACGGTCACGGCGGTTCAGGATTTACTTTTTCGTGGGGTTGCGCCGAAGAAATCGTCACATTGATTAAGAGTATGCGTGAAGCTGAGACCACGCCGTGACGGCTGATTGTAAGCGTTAACGAGCGCGCCGTATAACTCAACCCGTTCCACCGAAAAGCTAACCTTCCCCGGAAATAGTTGACACCTCCATCTAACGAAACGGAGGTGTTTTATGGGCAAAGCAAGAACACCGTGAACGCATTGCTACAGTGTAAAAACAGGTGGACTGTGTGCGCTGCAGAACAGAACATAGACCGCTTGCGATGCATCATGTACGCTGGTTCGTAGTGTTGTACCGCATGGCTTGTTGCGCTCGCTCAGGATCAATTTTTGGCGCGCAGTTACATCATTTTTCGAGGAGTCCACAATGAGCACGATTACGACGAAAGACGGCACGCAAATCTATTACAAGGACTGGGGCGCAGGGCAACCTGTGGTGTTCAGTCACGGCTGGCCCCTCAGTGCGGATAGCTGGGAGTCTCAGATGATGTTCCTGGCCTCCAACGGCTATCGCTGCATTGCCCATGACCGTCGCGGTCATGGCCGGTCGAGCCAGTCCTGGAGTGGCAACGAGATGGACACCTATGCCGACGACCTATCGGAACTCATCGAAAAGCTCGACCTGAAGGATGCAGTCCTGATCGGCTTCTCCGCAGGCGGTGGCGAAGTTGCACGCTATATTGGCCGTCACGGCACGATGCGGGTGACCAAGGCAGCGCTGATCTCCGCCGTCCCGCCGCTGATGCTGAAAACGGCGGCCAATCCCGGCGGCTTACCGATTGAGGTGTTTGACGAGATTCGCGCAGGCACCACCGCCGATCGCTCACAGCTCTACAAGGATATCGCCAGCGGCCCGTTCTTCGGGGCCAACAGACCCGGTGCCAGGGTTTCGCAGGGCATGATAGCCACGTTCTGGCACCAGGGAATAATGGCCGGTCACAAGAATACCTTCGACTGCATCAAGGCGTTCTCGGAGACGGATTTCACCGAAGACCTCAAGAAGTTCGACGTGCCAACGCTGATTATCCACGGCGACGACGACCAGATAGTGCCGATCGGCGCCTCGGCTCTTTGCTCATCGAAGCTGGTCAGGAATGCAACCCTGAAGATCTATGCAGGCGCGCCCCACGGTCTCATAGACACGCACAAAAACCAGCTCAACGCAGACCTGCTGGCATTCATCAAGACCTGAAATCGCTTTGATGGCGCTGCCTGGCTGGTGGCGCAGGAACCACAAAAAATTCCCGGACATCCTTAATGTCGCACCGGTTATTCCGGCCGGGAAAGTTGATGGTTGTTATCGGTACGTTGCCGTACAGATCGGCGGAAACATTACGCTCATTCTTAAACTCCCGCAGGCAGAGCCTGCCAATTTTGATAAAGGAATACGAAAATGAACAAGGATCAAGTCAAAGGTGTTTTAAAAGACATCGCTGGTAAATTACAGGAAGATGCCGGAAAACTGGTCGGCAGCAAAGAGCAGCAAGTCAAGGGTCTCAACAAACAAATATCAGGACAAGCCGAGAAAATCTATGGCGATGCAAAGGAAGTCATCAAGGATGCAAACAAGCCTTCTTGAAGTGGTGATAAAAAATGGTCGCGGTGCGCGGCCTTTTTCAACCTGTTACAAGAATTAAGTCTCAGCCATCTCCATTGGGAGCTGTATTTAGAAAATTAATCCACCCGGTGTCACCACCATGCCTTTTGTGAGCCTCAACCCGACCACCAATCAAGTGATTCAGCGCCATGCCAGCTGGGATGTTAATCGTTTTGAGTCAGCACTGGAAAAAGCCCACAGCGCCCAGCAAACATGGGCGCATACGTCTTTTTCCCTGCGCGCCGAAGTGCTGCGTAATGTAGCGATGCACTTACATACACAGCGCGATCAATATGCAACGCTCATCACTCAGGAAATGGGCAAACCGTTGCGCGAAGCGCGCGCCGAAGTCGAAAAGTGCGCCGGTGTTTGCGACTACTATGCGCAACATGCAGGGGAATTCCTGCGCGCCGAACCAATAGAGTCGGATGCCGACAAAAGCTATGTAGCGTATTACCCGCTCGGCGTGGTGCTTGCCATCATGCCGTGGAACTTCCCTTTCTGGCAGGTATTTCGCGCCGCTGCCCCGGCCTTGATGGCGGGCAATGCGTTCGCGTTGAAACATGCGCCGAATGTGCCGCAGTGCGCACTTGCAATGGAAACGCTCTTCCGCGATTGCGGTCTGCCGGAAGGGCTGTTTACGAACCTGATGATCGAGGTAAAGCAAGTAGCCTGCGCAATCGCCAGTGTGCATATCCATGCGGTCACGCTCACCGGATCGGAAGCCGCAGGACGCAAAGTAGCGGCGTGCGCCGGTCAGCATCTGAAAAAATGCGTACTGGAATTGGGTGGTTCCGATCCATTCATCGTGCTGCACGACGCGGATTTGGAATTGGCAGTCAATATGGCGGTGACTTCGCGCTTTTTAAATTGCGGGCAATCGTGCATCGCCGCCAAGCGCTTCATCGTCGTGCCGGAAATCGCGGATGAATTCCTGCACCTGCTCAAAACCAAAGTAGAAGCGCTCAGGGTCGGCGACCCGATGATTGAAGGCACGCAAATAGGCCCCATGGCGCGCCTCGATCTGCGTGAATCATTGCATAACCAAGTCACCGATTCCATCGCGCAGGGCGCAGTGGCGGTGACCGGATGCAAGCCGGTCGAGCGTGAAGGATTCTTCTATCAGCCATCGATCCTTGATCGTGTCACCGCCAAGACCTGCGCCTGGCACGAAGAGCTGTTCGGTCCGGTGGCGATCGTGATCCGTGCCGCAAGCGAGGAGGATGCGCTGCGCATCGCTAATGAAACCCGCTTCGGACTCGGTTCATCGATTTGGAGTCGTGATGCGGCGCGCGCCGAACAGTTGGCGGCACACATTCAGGCCGGATGCACCTTCATCAACGGCATGGTCAAATCCGATCCGCGTTTGCCATTTGGCGGCGTGAAGGCTTCTGGTTACGGGCGAGAATTGTCAAAATTGGGGATGCATGAATTTGTGAATGCAAAGACGATATGGATCAGGTAGGGCGGGAAACGCGCGCAGTTTCTAACTTGCGGCCAAAGTGGAACGATTGATGAGGAGCAATTGATGAGAACCAATCCTGCCGTTCCTCCATCATCGGCTCCTGATCCGCGTGACACAGCAGTTGAATCCGAACGCGACCAGGTCAGCCAAAATATAGAGGCTGTTCTGGAGTTCTACACGCGTGAAGAGCAAAAGATCAGCCGTTCGCAACGTATCATGGAACGCATCAGTTGCTTTATCGGACAGCCGGTTTTTCTTGGCATAATTCTGCTCTTTGTTGCGCTCTGGATGCTTGTCAACGAAGGATTACACCAGTTTGGCATGGTTGAATTCGATCCGCCACCGTTTATCTGGCTGCAAGGAATTGTCGGTCTGGGTGCGTTGCTGACCGCGACCGTGGTGCTGATCAGGCAGAACCGGCTCGCCAAACTCGCGGAACAGCGTGCCCATCTGGATCTGAAATTGACGCTGCTGACAGAGCAGAAGGCCACCAAGCTTATCGACCTGCTCGAAGAGCTGAGGCGTGATTTGCCCAATGTCAAAAACCGCCATGACCCTGAGGCCGCAGCACTAAAGCAGTCGATGAGTCCGGAGCTTGTACTTGCCACACTGGATGAACGCAGCGAGCCAGACGAGCCAGGAGAAGTCACTGAGGACGCAGGCGGCGACGAACAAACCGCAAATACCGCAAGGTAACAAGGCCTCCTGATGCGACAAGTCGCGTGCTGGTCGCTTACTGCCAGCTCTTCGAACCGGACAAAAGGGCTCGTATCTTGGATATTGAGCTGACTGCCGCGACAGGCAGCGTTGATTTTTTTATAGGTACGTTACCGTACAGATCAGCGGCACCATTTCATTCAATCTAGAGCTTCTGCAGGGATAGCCTGTCAATTTAGATGAAGGAATATCAAAATGAACAACGATCAAGTCAAAAAAATCATCGGCGCAGTCATGGTCGCGGGCATGTTGGTCGCAGTGCTGTCTGGCTGCCAGAAACCGGAAGGCCCGGCTGAGCATGCAGGCAAGGAAATCGACAAGGCAACAGATAAGGCCGGTCAGCAGATAGAAAAAGCCGGTGAAAACATTCAGGATGCGGCAAAAGGCGACAAGAAGTAGTGTTTTGCAAAGCTGGCATCAGCGCATAACAAAAACGTCAAAAAAACAGGAGTACTAATGGAAGCACATAAAATTGTCGGCGAACAAATTTCCGCAGCCATCGCCGCGCTCGTCATGGCAAAAGACCTGTTGATGAGCCACGACATCGATCAGCATCTCGATATTGCCGCTTTTCACATCAGCGACATCCAGTTCAACGTGAACTCGCTGCGTATATTGAAGCCAGCCATGCCTGATGGCAATAAAATAAACTGAATGCTCGATTGAATGCTGCCCCGGCACGGCAACCTTCAAGGAAAACTGGTCATGGGATGAAGCTCGCCGATGCAAGAACCGTATAAAAAAATCATGCTGCCTTCCTTCGGAATCGGCTGGCGGCATGCCCTGTTGTTGTTCATTGCAATCGGCTCGCTGGCACTCATGCTATCGATGCAGCCCTTTGGACAGAATCCGGACTACCACAATTTTGCGGACCAGCGCACTTTTTTTGCCATCCCGAATTTCTTTGATATCACGTCAAATATACCTTTTCTGCTCGTCGGAATGGCGGGCATGCGCTTTTGCCATGGAAGCCGTTTGATGAGTTTTCGGCTTGCCTGGCTAACATTTTTCGCAGGTGTGGCAATCGTCAGTGGCGGGTCTGCCTACTATCACTGGAACCCCGGCAACAACACGCTGGTCTGGGACAGACTGCCTATGACCATTGCATTCATGGGTTTGTTGGCAGCGCTCCTGGCCGAGTATGTGAGTGTGCGGCTGGGCAAATTTATTTTGCTGCCTGCGTTACTGACGGGTATCTTCAGCGTATTTTATTGGCACCGGTTCGATGACTTGCGGTTCTATGTCTGGATTCAGTTTGTCCCGCTACTGATCGTTCCGGTTTTATTGGCGCTGTTCCGCCCCGGGTACTCTCGCCAATGGCTGCTCCTGGTGGCTCTTGCATGCTATATGCTGGCCAAACTTTCGGAAGCCTGTGACCGGGAGGTATTCGTATTCACTCAGAGTCTTTTCAGCGGCCATTCTTTTAAACATCTGCTGGCGGCGTCGGGTTGTTTCTCAGTGCTGGTGATGCTCAAGACAAGAAAACCGCTCAGTGAGTTGCCTGGGCGTTAATAATCAGGGCGGTGACTACAAGTGTTCACTAGCGCACAGAGAAAGACTTGAGGAAAGGGGATGATCAGCTTCCCGGTGCAGTACCCTCAGGATTAAATATTTCGCAACGGGTTCATCCAGGCGGCACAGGGCAGAATTCTTGCTGCCTGCTGCGATTGGTCGAAATTTTCAATCAACCGTAAAGGAATCCAACATGAACCGGGGTCGTATTGAAGGTAATTGGAAACTGTTCAAGCGTAGCGTCACACGACAGTGGGGCAAACTCACCGGCGATCATCTGGACATGATTGTGGTCAAACGCGAGCGCCTGTCCGTCACAAACCAGGCGTCATACGGCATCTCCAGGTCCAGGGACGAAGCAGGAAAACGGCTGGCCGCATGGCAAGGGCGCCAGAAATAAAATTGAATTCATTAAGCAATACGCTACGGCGCTGGCATATGCGTCGAATACTGCGGCGCAATCCGATACCCCATCCTGTCTGGCACCGTGCGACGCGACAGATTGTCGTGCTGCGAGGCCTGGACGCAGTGCAAATGGCGCATCTGCGCGAACTGACGACGTGGTTCCTGCATAGCAAGTCGATTAACGGGGTGCAAGGCCTGAATGTGACGGTTTCGATGCGCGTGGCGGTGGCGGCTCAAGCCTGCTTATTGATTTTGAATCTGGATATTGATTACTTTGATAACTGGGTCGAAGTCATCCTCTATCCCGGCGCGTTCCGGGTCAATCATCAGCAGGTGGATGCTATCGGCCTGGTACATAACGAAGATGTCGCTTTAACCGGCGAGTCATGGTTGCGCGGCCCGGTGATTTTGTCCTGGGATGATGTTGCGCGGGACACTTATCATTCTCATGCAGGCCACAATGTTGTATTGCATGAGTTTGCCCATAAGCTGGATGGCCTCAACGGGGTCGCGAATGGCATGCCGCCATTGCGCCGTGGCATGAGCCGGAAAAGATGGAGCGATGATTGGAGTGAAGCATACGATAAACTGTGTCTGCAACTGGCGGCAGGAAAATCAGGTTTTATCAATCCTTATGCCGCAACCAGTCCTGCAGAATTTTTCGCGGTATTGAGCGAGTATTTTTTTACTGCGCCGGATATTTTGAAAAAGTGCTATCCCGGTGTCCACAAGCAACTGACGCTGTTTTATCGACAGGCTGCATCGCGTTAATACTTCATAATAGACAGGGGGAATATATGCCGCTCAGAAAAGGATCCAGCCAGTCGATCGTCAGCAGCAATATCAAGACACTGGTGGACGAATGGAAGAAGGATGGAACGATTGGCACCAGCCATCCGCCGACAAAGAGAAAAGCAATCAGCCAGGCCGTTGCCATCGCATTGGCCAGGGCTGGCAAAAGTCGCAATTCATAATCAGTTCCACAGACTCAGGGGCAGGGCAGGCAAACCACGCAGGAGTGGTTTTAAGGTAACCAAAATGTGCGTTCTTAGTAGTTCCGGGATGCCCAATCGTGTTGAATTGCGCTACCAATTTACCCTCTATGGGCAGATTTTTGCACTGAATAAAGATCCGCTCTGTGATGTGTAACGCTTTGGATTTTCAGTGAGGTCAGTTTATTGAGTGGGCATTTCAAAATGCAAAAGGTTGATCAATTTGCGATGCAATTCAACAGGAAACCCAATAAAACATGAAATCTCCACTCGATACCGTCCTCGATTACCACCAACGGACCAAACACCATTTTCAACGCTATGCAGCGGGGCCAGGTGGATTGGACTGGAAAAACCAGCCCGATCCATTCCGTACCTTTACTGGCTGTACGCAGCTGGAACTACCTTTGCTGGGCACAGGAGCGCAACCTCTCTATGCAGAGCTATATCATCCTGGTGTGATCGCAGCGCAAGCGTTAACCTTGCCCAATATCGCAGCTCTGCTTGAACTTTCTTTCGGCCTTTCCGCATGGAAACAGTATGACAACACACGCTGGGCGCTACGTTGCAATCCATCCAGCGGCAATCTGCACCCCACTGAGGCTTATCTGGTTGTGCAAGGTTGCAGCAGCATCCACGACGGCGTATATCATTACGTAAGCCGCGACCACGTACTGGAACAGCGCTGTTACATCGCACTGACTACGCACGCCAATGCGCGCATTCTGCCGCCTGATTCCTTTCTGATCGGGTTGTCTTCCATTCATTGGCGCGAAGCATGGAAATATGGCGAACGTGCTTTTCGCTATTGCCAGCATGACGTGGGCCATGCCATTGCCGCGCTGCGCTATGCGGCCGCCATGCTGGGCTGGCAAGTAAATTTTCTGGACGAATGGGGAGATGCGGATATTGCCGCGATTCTGGGCGTAAACCGGGAAATGGATTTCGGCGCGGCGGAACGGGAACACCCGGATATCATGTTGCACATAACGACAACTCGCTCAGGTGCAGGCACAGCCGGATTTGACGCATCTGCGTTGGTGGCCGCAACACAGGACGGCCACTGGCAAGGCCGGGCCAATGTGCTGTCTCCCCACGCACCACATCCATGGCCGTTGATAGCCGAAGTTGCTCATGCCTGCCACAAGCCGCCCACCCGCCAAACAAACTGTCCGACACCAAACCTTCCCGCACCACTCAGCAGCGCATGCAAACTCAGCGCCGTTGAAATCATCAAACAGCGCCGCAGTGCCCAGGAATTTGACGGTAGCACATCGATTTCGGCCGCAGCATTCTATCGCATGCTGGACATGACCTTGCCCCGCGCCGGCGTGGCACCATGGGACGCAATAGATTGGGAACCTCGGATTCATCTGGTGCTGTTCGTCCATCGGGTTGATGGTCTTGCGCCAGGCATCTATATTTTTATGCGCAACGAGCATGTCGAAACAAAGCTGCGCACAGAATTATCCGCCAAATTCGAGTGGCTGCCCGTACCGGACTGCCCGGAACATTTCTCGCTGTTCCGGCTGCTCAGCGCCGATGCACAAAACACCGCGCGCGAGCTGTCATGCCATCAGGATATCGCCGCAGACGGCGCATTCAGCCTTGGCATGCTGGCCGAATATCAAAACAACCTGACCGCAAGTCCCTGGGTTTACCGCCAACTATTTTGGGAAGCCGGCATGCTGGGGCAAGTACTCTATCTTGAAGCCGAAGCGGCGAACGTGCGCGGCACCGGAATCGGCTGTTATTTTGATGACGAAGTGCATGACTTGCTCGGCATCAAAAACCTGGCGTTGCAAAGCATGTATCATTTCACCGTCGGCGGGGCGATTGCTGATACTCGCTTGCAGACGCTGGCAGCTTATGAACATCTGCAGCGTTTTTGATGGCGCGTAGGCCTGAGTCGACGCCCGATGTGCTCTCAGTGCTGCGTGCTATCAATCCGCAGCGGCTTCCCAAAGTGGGATGTCAAAATTTGTCGCGGTTGGACTGAACTACCATGACCATGCCAAGGAGGCCGGAATGCAGGTTTTGGTGTGGGGAATATGTCTTCAAAATTACTTCCGATTTGGCCCCACATTTACTTCCCAAGACAGCAGGTAACGGAACTCGCAAGCCTTTTTATTAGGTACCGCAAATACGCATAATGTATAAAGAGACTTACGCATCATATTGATTTTGCTTAATAATTTCCGTCCGTTAAAGTCGATTCCAGCGCCTAAAACTATACCGAGTTTTGCCATGTTCATGATTTTCTCCTGTCCTGTCAAAGTGATTTTCATTTTCCGACCACCTTCAGTTCCGGCTTTTTTGCAGCCTTAGGCCGTAAAAAATTCATCTGAGGGCCACGCCGGCCGATACGTAGGCGAGGAGGGTAAGCAACCTCCCAATAGCCGTTTTCGAGCTGGCGCCCCCGTATGCGACCCTCAGCAAGCAAAACACGCATACGACGCGCAGAAACGCCATAGGCATGCGCCATAAACGAAACGGGGAACCAAGTCTCCTGACCCAGTTTTTCATTCGTTTCGATTCTCAGAGCCAGCGAATGGCGTTCGGCTTCGTTCATCTCTTCAATATTTTTCATGATGCGGCTCCTATGCGTTGTGGCTGGGCTTCCAGCGGTTTAGATTTTTCGGTAGGGGTACGTCTGCGATCGGGGAACGGCACGACCGTAGAGGCGGTTTTCTGAACGCCTGAACGGGCATACATCTGCCGCCATAGCCGAGCTTGGGCGAACACGTATTCGACGTTCTCCAGCCAGACTGCATCGAACGAGCGCCCAGCAGGGTTGAACAGTTCATGGTTGCGTATCGTCCAGCCTTCCCAAGCCACACCGGGCAGGGCGTAACCGCGCAGAATGCGCAGCATCCGGTAAGCCATCCACGGAATGCGAGCGCCGCCGGTCTCCCAGTTCTGTACGGTGCGCGGGGTTACGTCCAGCGCCTTGGCGGCTTCCTTGCGGGTCATGCTGGCCTGCTTGCGCAGATCCGCGAAGTCTTGCGGGTCGATCCAGCGGCGAGCGGTTTTGCGGCGGCTCATGATTGCCTCCCAGACGCTAGGCTCTTCGACTTTCCGGTCGTCGCGAGCTCCTCCCGCGTCGATGAGCTTGCCGACTTCTCCAGCTCAATGCACATCGCCGACACCTCGTTAAGGCGTCGAATCACTGGCACAACTTCAGGGTGATCGGCTTCGTCACCGTCTTGAATTCCGCTAACATGGCAGTACACCGCAAACGCCAGGTCACGCAGTTGCTCTTCGGTAAGCGTCAAAGTCAAACGCTGCTCCTCCGGAGCCTCGGGACTACGTTCCTTCGGAGCCGCCTGAGTCAAAGTCAGAAGAGGTTTTTCAGAAGGGCGTTTGTCGCCTTCGGCCTTTTCACTCACAGCAGCCTGACCCGACTTCCCCGAATCCGGAACAACTTCGACCGACACGTTGCGACGCCTCGGGAGAAGATCGGGTAATTCCGTGACAGTAACGCAATCAAAACAGCAGGCGGAGCTGCGCTCCACGCGCTGTTTTTCAGGCGGGACCTGGTCACACAACATGGAATAGTTACTGACACCTGCGGAACGGCCTTGAAGCCTTATCCCATAAGGCTTTAAGCACGTTGGAGAAATAGTGTCGTGAGTCACCGCGTGAAAATCAGTTGCACCCTGCAAAACCTCTACAAGCCTTGATGCATAAGGGTTTAGGCGGGTTTTATTGGTAACGCGGCAGGTGTCACGGTGACGTAACCCGGAATAGTTACAGACACCAAGAAAAGCCCCGCGAAGCCATACGCACAAAGGATTTAAACCGGGTCGGGAAAAGTTACGGTTACTCCCACTTGTGGGAATTAGTTGCAGTGGTACTGAGACTGCAACTCGACACGACTGACGGATCAGCGTTCTGGCATGCGGCATTCCGCTGGCGCGGAATCGGCGCTTGCCAGAGTGCAGAACAGGTGCCGGGAAATTGTCGTTACAGTAACGATAATCGAAGCCGTTTAGGGGAGCTTTTTCACGTGTAAGCGGCGGTATGTTAACCACGAAACTATGCCGCCAACTGTTCCGAGTCGACCGCTTATCAAATACGCATAATGTATATTATGTTAAATTGAGGAAGAAGTTAAACAAGCTGCTACGCCGATACTCTTTACGCCGGCGTGCAGAATTAAAACCACGCGCAGAACGCAAATACCAATAATGATTGCGAATACATTGGGACCACACCGGGTACTGATAAGAAATCACTGCTCAATCCCGCTTACGTCTGAATTCTTTAGGATTGTAAACAGCCTTAAAAATTGGATTTTCCTGTTTATAAACTTTACGAAATTGAAAAATATTTTTTCTTTTTCTTTTTCTTTTACTTTGATCTCTTCGCCCTTGAGATAAAAACATGCACTTGATCCAATAAAGAACAAGCAAAAAATATCCCAGTACCAACCATTTCAGCATAAAGTCCCCTCGATTTTCTAGCAATATTATCACGCAGATCCTCAGCTGGAGATCCTCAACAAAAAGTACACCGGATCCGGAGCACTCGAAAGCGAAATCAACAGCACTAAAAGCCTAATAGACGGATGAAGCTGGCTTTTAGATTGTCCCCTTCGGGGCTCTATTTTATGACTCCACGGTGCAGCACTCCGCAATTGCTTATCCCCGCATCACTTCGCCAAAACGCCGATCCTCTCTACAATTTTTCTGAAATCAACCACGAACGATAAAACTGTTCGCCCTTCGGGTTTTCCGGCAATCGGTCACGATGAAGCCGTGCTGCGATTTTGGCAAAATAGTTGTTTTCTGAAATTGCTACGGGCTGATATCGCAAGGCGACGGGAGAAGCAAAGAAGCAAGCGGCGAAACCTGCACCGCGAGGAAATCAAAAGCAGGCTCAAGATTCTGGAAGATGCTGAAAAGGCCAAGGGCAAGACCATGAAATGAAAACACATGAAAAGCGCAGAATTCAAAGCACGTCAGACGTGGCTCGACTTCGTTGATGCGGTCGGCATTGCCTTGCAGATCATGGCCGAGGTTAAGGAAAACTCAACAGCCTGGCTGAAAAAGGGGGTGAAGAATTTCAGAATGCCGACAGCGAAGCGAGTTGCACCCGTTCAAGAGTCGCTCAATCTGGTGATCAGCACAGACATTCTGAAATGGGCTGACTGGACACCGGCAAAAAACAAGGAATTATTCGCTTGAATCGTAACATTTAACGTTTGCTCCTGGGATACATAATGACATCAACAAGAAACGTAAATTATAAAGGCGGCGGAAGAAAAGCAAAATATACGTCAGACGCAGAACGAGTAGCTGCACATAGAGTAAGAACAAATAAACGAACACTTACAGTACAAATAAGCAAAGAACTATGGAGTCGTATCGACAAATTTATGCTCGAAAGAGACGAAACAAAATCAAAGGTAATTGAACGAGCATTGGTAAATTTTTTCAGAAAGCGATAAACTTAACTATCAACCGAAAGGAACATCATGAGCACCGTTACATTCGACACGCTGAAATTCGTCAAAACGCTTGAAGCGAGCGGCATTGAAAACAACCAGGCGGAAGCAATCGCAACAGCCTACCGAGACGCATCGAATGACCAAGAGCTAGTCACAAAAAAGGATCTGCAGATTGAACTTCAGCCCCTTAAACTGATGTTAGGCATAATTATTGGCGGAATCGTTGCGCTGATCGTGAAAACGTTTTTTTGACTACAGATCGAATTTAGCCCTTGCATTTATTAACCTTTCAGATTAAAAGGTCATTAATCAAATCATAGGGACATAAAAAAGGGGGCTTCGGCCCCCTTCCCTATTTCATCTGAAAATCACGAACTAACGATCTAACAATCTTTGCTGTGATGCTCTTGCAAACTAATGTGCTTATATCAACAGCGTGTATTTTATCGGACTCAACGCCGCGGTGAAAAGCAATCTCAAGTTGTGCTTGGGTGGAACTGAGTTTGACCTCAATATCGACCTTCTCCTTTTTCGCATTTTCTAATTCTTGCAGACTCTGCACCCCATTTTTATTGCCCTCTGCGAGTTGGGCCGTAAAGTTTGCCTGTGCGGCTTCCTGAGCTTGCCTCCATAACGAGGCTACAAGATTGCCTGCTGATTCTTTCAATTGCTCGGGTAAGTCGGGACATTCAATACTAACCCGGATCTTCTCGCGCAACTCAATCCAAAACTTGTTCAATGCCTCAGCTGGAATGCGATGTTTTCATGGCTTGTGACTGCAGGATATCTCGCCGGGAATCCACTATCGTTATCACGACAGCGTCAGCGCAAGGCAAAACCAAGGGTTACGCGCTATCTTGACGAATCTCTTTGGCAAGAGGTTAAATCATCCATCGAATTGATGCCTAGAGAATCCGTTCGGGAACGTGAGCACTACTATTGGGTGCGGTGACTGTTGTCTTTGCTCTACATATGCGGCGTGCGCATCTCTGAGGTCACGGAAAATACTATGGGTAATTTCTTCTGTCGTCGCGAAAATAATGAGGAGCGATGGTGGCTGGAAATCACAGGCAAGGGGGATGAAACACGCATCGTGCCTGCAACCGATGAATTGATGGTAGAGCTTGCTCGCTATCGACGTGAAAAAGGGCTTACCCCCTTCCCTATCCATGGGGAACCCCCCCTCCTCCTTCCAATCGGTAATCAACACCGTTTTTTAAGGCGAGTAGAGGACTTTCACCTCCAAGTAAGTGCGCCCTGCCGGGCGCACAAAAAAAAGGGCACCTTGCGGTGCCCTGTAAACCGAGCCGGGGGAGGCTCAGGGAGGATAACCAATCACTTGGCAGCTTGCTGCCTTAGTGAGATGGCTAGTTGTTTCACCAGAGAGAGGAACTTAAACGTTGTAAGCGCGTTCGCCGTGAGCTGTGGTATCCAGACCTTCGCGCTCGTCTTCTTCTTTCACACGCAGGCCGATGGTCAGGTCAACGATCTTGTAGCAGATGAAGGCGACCACACCGGACCAG
>JAUSNM010000086.1 GCA_030645535.1 Gallionella sp.
GCCTGAAGAAGTGCAGTTGTTTTACCAGATTGCGATCCATGGGCGGGCTGAAATTGATTTGGCACCCGATGAATATGCCGGTTTCACCATGACGCTGCTGCGCATGCTGGCGTTCGCGCCGTCGCGTGATGGTTTGCCTGCCAAGCCTGCTCAGTCCGATGTGACGCGTTTGATGCCATCAGTCAGTCCTGCGGCAGAACGCGTCGCAGCATCACAATCAGTGCCAGTGCCAGTGCCAGTGCCAGTGCCAGCTCCGGCTCCAGCTCCAGCTCCCGCTCCAGCTCCGGCTCCGGCGAGGGTGCATGATTCAGCGCCGGACTGGAGTAACCTGCTGGCTCAGCTAAATGTGCAAGCCATGGCACAGCAGCTGGCCAAGCATTGTGTGCTGGACTCTGTGACAGATGGGCAGGTGATCCTTCGTCTGGCGCTGGAGCACAAGCATTTGCAGACCAAGATGGCGACTGATAATTTGCAAAACGCCTTGAGCGACTATTTTGCCCGTCCGATGAAATTGACCATCGTGCTGGGCAAAATAGAAGTGGCAACCCCGGCAAAAATTGAGCATCAGACCCGTCAAGTCAGGCAGCAGCTGGCAAGCGATTCGATTGCGCAGGATGCATTTGTGATCAACGCTCAGGCTCAGTTGGATGCCAGCCTGGTAGCGGAATCAATTAAATCAATATAATCAAATATTAGGAGCGGAAGTATGATGAAGGGCGGATTGGGCGGCTTGATGAAACAAGCCCAGCAAATGCAGAAAAATATGCAACAGGCACAAGCCGAATTGGCGACTGTCGACGTTGAAGGTCAGGCGGCATCCGGTCTGGTGAAAGTGACCATGAGCTGTTCGCATGAAGTGCGTCGCGTGACACTGGATGACAGCGTATTGTCTGACAAGGAAATGCTGGAAGACTTGATCGTGCTGGCGTTGAACGATGCGGTCAAGCAAGTGGCTGCAACCACCGAGCAACGCATGAGCGGATTTGGTGCCGGCATGGGGCTGCCGCCCGGGTTGAAATTGCCGTTTTAATGGCCGTCTCGTATCTCGATGAGTTGATTTCCGCGTTGCGCTGTTTGCCGGGCGTAGGGCCGAAATCCGCTCAGCGCATGGCTTATCATTTGTTGCAGCGTGATCGCAGTGGTGCTTTGCAGCTGGCGACTTCGTTGCAGAAGGCCGCCGCGAACATTCAGCATTGCTCCCGCTGCAATAATTTTTCGGAACAACCGGTGTGTGGCTTGTGTGCTTCAGCCACGCGCGACGAGAGTTTGTTGTGTGTGGTTGAAATGCCGGCTGACCTGCTGATGATAGAGCAAACGCAGTGTTATCGCGGCATGTATTATGTGCTGATGGGCCGATTGTCGCCACTGGACGGGATCGGGGCAAAAGAATTGCATCTGGATAATCTGGTAAAACGCGTGCAGCAACATCCCTGTGAAGTGATCCTCGCGACCAACTTCACGGTGGAGGGGGATGCGACGGCGCATTATTTGGCGACCCTGTTGCAATCCCTTGGTGTTAAAGTGTCGCGTATTGCGCGGGGTTTGCCGGTTGGCGGCGAACTGGAGCAGGTGGATAGTGGAACATTGGCGCAAGCCGTGCTAGAAAGACGTGAGTTGACAGTATGATGGAACAAGACGAAGAGTTGGGCATTGAGCCGGTACAGGGCGAGAAATTACAGAAGGTGTTAGCCCAGGCCGGGTTCGGCTCACGCCGTGCCATGGAAGAATGGATAGCGGCGGGGCGCGTCAGTGTGAACGGTGAACCGGCGACCTTGGGGATGCGTGTATTGCCGGGTGATCTGGTGAAAACCGAGCGCCGCACGATACGTGTTGGCGAGCGCGATCAAACTGCGCGCGTGCTGCTGTATCACAAACCGGAAGGCGAGATTGTCAGCCGGGATGACCCTGAAAAGCGCGCAAGCGTGTTCGATAAATTGCCCAAGCTGCGCGGGCAGAAATGGATAGCCATTGGCCGTCTGGATTTCAATACCAGCGGTTTATTGATTTTTACCACTTCCGGTGAATTGGCGAACCGGCTGATGCATCCGCGTTTCGAGGTGGAACGCGAGTATGCGGTGCGCGTACAGGGCACCATGACGGATGAACAGATCACTCAGGTACTCAAAGAAGGCGTCATGCTGGAAGACGGACCGGTTACTTTTGACAAGCTGGAAGACCAGGGCGGTGAAGGGTTTAACCACTGGTATCGCGTGATGCTCAAAGAAGGGCGCAATCGCATTGTGCGGCGCACCTTCGAGGCACTCGGCCTCCCCGTCAGCCGTCTGATGCGTGTGCGTTTCGGTATAATCAACCTGCCGCCGCGATTAAAGCGTGGCATGACGGCTGAGTTGGGTGAGGGTGAAGTGGCTCAGGTGATGGAGTGGGTTGGCATTGCTGCCAATGAGGCTGAACAAGCTGCGCCGATCCCGTTTGAGGCTAAGCCTGCTGCTGCGCGTCGCCCGGCAGCCCGTGGCCCGCGCAAAAATAGCGGCCCCAGGCCCGACGGCAATCGCAGTGGCAATCGTACCGGCGGGAGTCGCGGTGCAAAACGCTGAACGCCTGGTTAACGAATTAATCCAGTTACAATTGGTAATGAAAAGCTGAATGGAAGATCGCAGCAACAAAACTATCATCTGTAGTGTGCTTTTTCTGGATATCGTTGAATATTCAAAAAAGCCAGTGACGGGTCAAATATCCCTGAAAGACAGGTTTAATACCTATCTTTCCGAGGCTATACACGATGTGCCGGTTACGGATCGTATTATTCTCGATACGGGTGATGGCGCAGCGGTCAATTTTCTGGGCGATGTCGAGGCGGCTTTGAATGCGGCGATTCGTCTGCGCGCGAGTTTGCTGGCTGAGGATCCGGCTATGGAGCCGCAACTGCTGGTGCGTATCGGGATAAATCTAGGCCCCGTTCGCCTGGTGCGAGATATCAACGGGCAGCCCAACATTGTGGGTGATGGGATAAACGTCGCGCAGCGCGTGATGGGTTTCGCCGAACCCAGCCAGATACTGGTGTCACGTTCTTACTTTGACGCGGTATCGCGTCTTTCCGATCAGTATACGGGGATGTTTCACTATCAGGGTTCACGTACCGACAAGCATGTCCGTGAGCACGAAATTTATGCGATAGGTTACCCGGGCGATCAGGTGAATCTGGCAATGCCGGAAGGCACTGAAAAGGTATCTGGCCCCAATGCCGGGATGCTGGATCAAGCACGTGCTGTCGGTCGTTCGTTAGTGCCTGTTGCATTGTCTGAAAAAATTAAACAGGCCGATACAAAGCAGCGTGTGTTGTATGCAGCGGTGGTTGTCGTGCCATTGCTGCTGCTGGCATGGGCGCTTGCGCTCACACCCAAAAAACCTGCCGTGACTGAACCGGTTACCGCTGTCGAAACCATGCAGAGCGTTATGCCAGCTGCATCGGCTGTCGCAGCCTCACCGACTAAGGATGTACCGACTAAAGATTTTACGACCCATCCTGCCGTCGAGAAAGTTGCCACGGATAAATCTTCCACAGACAAGCTGACGGCTCAGGCGCAGGCCAAACATAAGGCCGATCTGCTAGCCGCGAAAAAGGCAGTTTCGCCGGTAAAATCAGGCGAGAGTCAGGGTAAAAAAACCGAAGTCGCCGCCGGCAAGTCTGCGCCTGATTCCGATGGCAATAAGGCTGAAGCCGTCAAGGAAGCTTACCTTGTGGTCAGTTGTAAGGATGATGTGCAGCTCTTTGTGGATGGGGCTAGCAAGGGTAAGTTTACGACAGGTAGCTTGACGGTCACGACCAAGCCGGGCAAGCACAAGGTGATTCTGACTCATGCAAGTTTCGGACTTTATACCGATGAAGTGAGTACCGAGCCGGGAAAAACCGAGCGAATTAAGCCGAAAGTGTGCAATTGACCATGTATAGCGTAATAGCTAAATATACGATTTCAGGTGACTGCGATGATTAGTCAGTTGGGCCGCTATGAGGTGATAGGCGAACTCGGTCAGGGGGCAATGGGCGTGGTATACAAAGCCCGTGATCCGTTGATTGATCGCATCGTCGCTATCAAGACGATCAATCTCGGCCTGGCACAGGAAGAAAAAGACGAATACGAGGGGCGTTTTTATCAGGAGGCACGTGCCGCCGGCCGCCTCAATCACCCGAATATCGTGACTATTTACGATGTGGGCAAGAGTGGCGACATTGCCTACATTGCGATGGAATTTCTGCAAGGTTGTGAATTGCGCGACTTGATGCGTGAGCACGAAAAGCTGCCTGTCGATCAGGTGCTGGACATGGTGGCGCAAGTCGCGTCCGGCTTGGCCTATGCACATGAACATGAGATCGTGCACCGCGATATCAAACCTTCGAACATCATGGTGATTCGCGATGGTCACGTAAAAATTACCGATTTTGGCATCGCGCGCATGGCGTCCTCTGCGGTTCGTACCCAGACGGGTATGGTGCTGGGTTCGCCAAAATATATGTCGCCCGAGCAAGTTATGGGTCGTGTGATCGATCAGCGCTCGGATATATTTTCGCTGGGTGTGATGCTGTACGAAATGCTCACCGGTGAAGCAGCGTTCACTGGTGAGAACGTTAATGCCATCATGTTTCAGACGCTCAATTATATTCCCGCGGCACCGAGCACGCTCAACAGCAAAGTGCCGGAGATGCTCAACTTTATCGTGGCCAAGGCATTGGCTAAAGGGCTGGACGACCGGTATCAGAATGCAAAGGATTTCGCTGCGGACTTGCGGGCTTGCCGTGAAACGATGCCACGCTCTGATCGGCCCATTGAGATCACAGAGAAAAAGAAGCCGAGTGCGATTGTCGCTAACGGACGCAGTGATACCGTAGAACAGGTTGAGGGCGCATTAGCCACGATGGGCCTGTCGCATGCCTTTGATTCGAGCGAAGCGACGCTGCGCCTGGCCGCATTGACTACGACACCTGAAGATGTTGATGAATTGTCCAGGACGCTGAAGATAATGACACCGGGCGCTCAGTTGAATAAACAGACTGCGCAACTGAATAAGCCTGCTACTCCCAGGGCGCGCTTTGTCACACCAGCGCGTACTACCCCCGTGAAACCTGCAGCAGAAACTGGCACTAAATTTAAGCTGTTTGTTTTGTTGCTGGTAGTGCTGGTGCTGATCATCGTGATTTCTACTCACTGACTGGCCGGACATGGCATATCCCTCAATGATGCAGGTTGCCATGTCCGCTCCCTCTCTCATGACTCTCCCCCAGAGGGGAGAGTGATAATGATTCGCTGCGCGAATTTTTCATAAATACCGAGCTATGCTCAGGCGGTTCGTAATTAAACCCTCCGGAACGTTTGTCTTGCTGCTGATTGCCGTGCATCTGCTCGCGATCCTCTCGGTCTGTCTGACGAATCTTGTGCTTTGGGCGCGTCTGGGGCTGTCAGTGGCAATATTGGTTAGCCTGTTCCACCACCTGTATCGCCATGCGCGGGGGACGCAATCGTGGCGCTCCTTCTCACTGGATAAAAAAAGTGTGGTGGTTAACACGCTGGGCGGGAATGAGTTGAACGGCGAGCTTACACATCAGACCGTCGTTACCCCCTGTTGCGTCGTGCTGTGTGTCAGACTGGACGGATGTAGACTGCCAGTCTGCCAGGTGATTTTTCGTGACGCAATGCAAGTCGATGCATTCCGTGAGCTGCGCGTGCGCCTGAAGTTTACTTAATAATTAGGTGGTATCAGGATGGTGGGCTGCGGATGTTCCAGCGTTTCCGGATAATCGCGGCTGTAATGCAGTCCGCGACTCTCGTGGCGTGACAATGCGCTTTGCACGATCAAATCGGCGTTGGTGACCAGATTGCGCAGTTCGAGCAAGTCCGGGCTGATGTGAAAATGGGCATAGTATTCGTCGATCTCACTTTGCAGTAACTGGACGCGGTGCTGGGCGCGCTGCAAACGTTTATTGGTGCGCACGATGCCCACGTAATCCCACATGAAATGACGCAGTTCTGCCCAGTTGTGCGCGATGACGATATGCTCGTCGGCATCGGTTACCTGGCTGTCATCCCATGCGGGCAGTGCGGGTGGTTTTTCTGCCGGCATGCTCAGAATATCTTGCGCTGCCGCATCGGCGAATACCAGGCACTCGAGCAGCGAGTTGCTGGCCAGGCGGTTTGCGCCGTGCAGGCCGCTGTAGGCCGTCTCTCCCACGGCGTAGAGATTCTTAACGTCAGTGCGTGCATGCAGATCGGCAACCACGCCGCCGCAAGTGTAGTGTGCAGCTGGCACGACCGGGATCGGTTCCTGGCTTATGTTGATTCCCAGCTTGAGGCAACGCGCAAAAATATTCGGGAAATGTTCCTGCAGAAACTCCACCGACTGATGCGATATATCCAGATAGACGCAATCCAGTCCGCCTTTTTTCATTTCATAGTCTATCGCGCGTGCCACGATGTCGCGGGGTGCCAGTTCGGCGCGCGGATCGTGGCGAGGCATGAAACGTGTTCCATCCGGCAGTTTCAGAATGCCGCCTTCGCCGCGCACGGCTTCGCTGATCAGAAATGACTTGGCATGGGGGTGATATAAGCAGGTGGGATGAAACTGGATGAATTCCATGTTGGCGACACGGCAGCCGGCACGCCAGGCCATCGCGATTCCATCGCCCGTCGAGGTGTCCGGGTTGGTGGTGTACAGATAGACCTTGCCGCTGCCGCCGGTGGCTAAAATGGTGTGCTGGGCTGCGATGGTGACAACTTCGTCCGTTGCCGTGTTGAGCGCGTAGGCACCGTAACAGCGATTATCGGACAGGCCCAGCTTCCGGCCGGTGATCAAATCCACCGACATATATCCTTCAAGTACGGTGATATTGGGGTGAGCTAACACTTTCCTTGACAGGGTTTCCTGAACGGCATGACCCGTGGTGTCGGCGGCATGAATGATGCGCCGCCGGTCGTGCCCGCCTTCGCGCGTCAGATGATAGCCTGTGCCGCTTGCGCTGTCTTTTGTGAAAGGTACGCCTTGTGCAATCAGCCAGTCTATGGACTGTTTGCCGTGTTCGACGACATAGCGGGTGGCGGTTTCATCGCACAGGCCGGCCCCTGCAAGCAGAGTGTCTTGCGTGTGGGCATCCAGCGTATCTTCGTCGGATAGAACGGCGGCAATGCCTCCTTGCGCCCAACTGCTCGCGCCGTCCAGCAAGGCCTTCTTGGTGATCAGGCCCACCTTCTGATGTTCACATAGCTTGAGTGCCAGGGTCAGACCCGCCAGGCCGCTGCCGATGATCAGTGTGTCAAATTGCAGCAATTAAATTCTCAGTATGACCGTTTCAATCTGCGAACTATAGCAAACTGTCACGCATAAAGAATGCGATTTATTGTGGCTGGCATTATTTGCCGCACCCGGGGTAACAAGCAGGTGGGCTGACGAGCAGTACAGGTAGCGGTTATACTAGCCGCACTAGGCATGATTTATGCAATTACGTGGAATTATCAGGGATGGGCGATCGGGAAGTTGATCAGCAGTTGGTAGAACGCGTACAGCGCGGGGATAAGCACGCCTTCGATCTGCTGGTTGCAAAATATCAGCGCAAGCTGGGGCGGCTCATTTCCCGTTTTGTGCGCGATACAGGCGAAGCCGAGGACGTGACGCAGGAAGCCTTTATCAAGGCCTACCGTGCTTTGCCGGGGTTTCGCGGCGACAGTGCGTTTTACACCTGGCTATATCGCATCGGTATCAATACCGCCAAGAACTATCTGTTGGCGAACAAGCGGCGTCCTCCGACCAGCACCCCTTTCGATGCAGAAGAATCGGAATCTTTTGAAGATGCCGGACTTTTGCATGAAATTAGTACGCCTGAAAATGAACTCATGAGCAAACAGGTTGTCAGTGTCGTGCAAGCAGCTTTGCAGCAGTTGCCGGAAGATTTGCGCAGTGCGTTGACCCTGCGTGAAATTGAAGGGCTGAGTTATGAAGAAATCGCCAGCGTGATGAACTGCCCTGTCGGCACTGTGCGATCCAGAATTTTCAGGGCGCGCGAGGCGGTAGCGGAGAAGCTGCGTCCGTTGTTGGAAACCAGTCAAGATAATAGGTGGTAATGATGAAACACGAAATTTCGGCTCTGATGGATGGCGAGTTGTTTGAAGATGAAGCGGAAATATTGTTCGGCCAGATTAAACGTGATCCAAGTGCGCATCAAGACTGGGCGACTTATCACATGATAGGCGATGTGCTGCGTCAGCCTGAATATGTTCATCGCGATATCAGTGCCGTCGTGCGTGAACGCTTGCAGAATGAACCAACCGTTCTTGCGCCGCGCAGCCGGGCGCTGAAACAAAAAGCACGCGTGTTTGCATTGTCTGCCGCCGCCTCATTGCTGGCAGTCGGCGTAGTGGCGTGGATGTCATTGCAGATCAGCCCTGAAGCCTCGCCGCAGATGGCGATGCAGCAGTCGAATATTCGCCCGGTCAACATGCAAATTCAACCCAAATCGAATGATTACCTGATGGCGCATCAGGAATTCTCTCCCAGCAACGACATGAATGGCGGGGCGTCGTATATTCGCACGGTGACCTATAATCCTGAGGAAAAGTCGCAATGAGGGTATGGTTGGGATTCTGCGGTTTGATGTTGGCCGCAAATGTCTGCGCGGCTGAGGGTGCATCCAGGCTGGATTGGTTAAAAACAGCGGCGTTTGCGGGGCATCAAACCGATTACAGCGGCGTGTTTGTCTATCAGTATGGTAACCATGTCGAGACCTCGAGGATTTCACACGTCGTTGAAACCGACAGCGAATACGAAAAACTGGAGAGCCTGGATGGTCCCAAGCGTGAAATCATTCGCCATCACGGGCAAGTCTGGTGTTATACAAATCACAAAATGGTGCAAGTGGACAGTCAGTCGGGGCGAGGGCGGTTTCCATTGCTGCTTCCCGCTCAGTTGTCTGCGCTGAGTGAAAATTATCAGGTTAAAGAGGCCGGGGTTGAGAGGGTGGCGGGTTATAACACCCAGGTCATTCTGTATCAGCCACGGGATAATCTGCGCTATACCCACAAAATCTGGGTGCACACGGACTCAGGGTTGCTGCTCAAATCAGCCGTGCTGAATGAGAAGAATCAGGTTGTTGAACAATATGCTTTCACCGAGTTGAAAATTGGCGGCGAAGTGGATCGCTCCTGGGTCGCTTCCAGTACCCCGGGCAATAGCAAGCCTGCTTTGAACAAGGCAGCAATGACCGTGAATAGCGGTTGGGTGGTAGATGCGCTGCCGAACGGGTTCAAGAAAACGATGGAAATTTTACGCCCGATGCATGGCAAGCATGCATCTGTGACGCAACTTGTTTTTTCGGATGGGTTGAGCGCAATATCTGTTTTTATCGAGCCTGCCGATGCAGATGAGGACGATAACGAAGGCCTGACCAGTCGGGGAGCCGTCAACCTGTATCACAAGGTGGTGGATAAACACCTGTATAACGTGGTCGGAGAGGTTCCGCCGAAAACAGTCATGCAGGTTCTCGATTCTATTAGATTTAATGGAAAGCAATGATGCTGGAAACGCGTGCGATCGTGGTACACAAGGATAACAACTCAACGCTGGTTGAAGCAAGTGGCGCGAGTGGCTGTTCTGTGTGTGAGGGCAAGGGTTGCGGCTCAAGCAAAGTGACCCAGTTGTTTTGCAACAAACCGCGCCAATTCAAAGTCGATAACCGCATCAATGCCGGCGTCGGCGATGAAGTGATTGTCTCGGTCGTTGAGGGTGCCGTGTTGCGCGGCATCAGCCTGGTTTATCTGTTGCCGCTGGTGTTGATGTTTGCGGGTGCGTCATTGGCCGGTGGTTGGATTGAGGGACACGACGGTTATGCCGCTGCTGGTGCGTTGGCGGGGCTGGTAGTCGGGTTTGTTATTGCCAAATGGCTATCGAGGCGCGAGGCGCGTCAGCAGCCCTATATCGCGCGACTGTTTCAGGAGTAGGGGTATCGCGCGTTTTTCGCGAATTGGTGCGGTTCGTTTTTGATTTTTTTACTATGAGGAGGTCTGCATGCTAAAAAAGTTTATTAACCTGGTAATGCTGGTCGCATGGGTTTCACCCCTTTTACCGGCCAATGCTGCGAGCTTGCCTGATTTCACCGAACTGGTTGAAAAACAAGCTGCGGCTGTAGTCAATATCAGCACCACGCAGCGCAACGCATTCCCCAGTCTGCCCGAAGGCGATCCGTTCTTCGAATTTTTCAAACGCTTTGCACCTCAGATGCCGCGCGAGCAGGAATCCCAATCTCTGGGTTCCGGCTTTATCATAAGCGGCGATGGTTACATCATGACCAACGCGCATGTGGTGGATCATGCCGACAAAATTACGGTACGTCTGACCGATAAACGTGAATTCGCCGCCCGTGTAATCGGTGCAGACAAGCGCACCGACGTGGCGTTGCTCAAGATTGAAGCTTCCAACTTGCCGAAAGTGGTGACAGGTAATCCCGATAAACTCAAAGTGGGCGAATGGGTCATCGCCATCGGTTCGCCGTTCGGTTTTGACAGCAGCGTCACCGCCGGTATCGTCAGTGCCAAGGGGCGCTCCTTGCCGCAAGATAATTTTGTGCCGTTCATTCAGACGGATGTTGCGATCAATCCCGGCAATTCCGGCGGGCCGCTGTTCAATATGAGCGGTGAAGTGGTCGGCATTAATTCGCAGATCTATACCCGTTCAGGCGGTTCGATGGGCTTGTCCTTTGCGATTCCGATCGACGTCGCGACGCAGGTGGCAGATCAATTGCGTACCCGCGGTACAGTGACACGCGGGCGCATCGGCGTGACGATACAGGAGATGACGCGCGAACTGGCCGAATCGTTTGGTTTGGGTCAACCCAATGGCGCACTGATCAGCAGTGTCGAGAAGGGCGGTCCGGCCGATAAGGCTGGCATCGAAGCCAGTGATGTGATCCTCAAATTCGATGGCAGGGTCGTGACAAATTCCAGTGATTTGCCACGCATCGTCGCCGCAGCCAGGCCGGGCAAAAAAGTAACGGTCGAGTTGTGGCGTAAGGGCGCGACTAAACAAGTGATGGTGGAAGTCGCGAGGATGCCGGAGGATGGCCGCCTGGCGCAGGCCATCAAGGGGCTGTCAAATGAGGCCGGTAAACTGATCGAGCGTCTCGGGATATCTTTGAGCGAGTTGAGTCGTGAGCAATTGCTGGAGTTGGGAAGCAATAGCGGCTTGTTGGTGGAAGAGGTTAAAGGTGCGGCTGCGCGTGCCGCCGGCTTGCAGCGCGGCGATGTGCTGCTGGCCATCGGCAATATGCCGCTGCGTTCCTTGAATCAACTGGATGAAATCATCAGGCAAGTTCCCAGGGGGCGCAATGTCGCATTGCTGGTGCGCCGGGGTGATAGCGCTTCTTATGTCGCGATCAGGCTCGATGAAAAATAGGTTGTAGGGGCAATTCATGAATCGCCCCTGCGTGGTTTTAACTATCATCCCTGCGTATAACGCCTAAATCGGCTAGAATTCGCCCTTTGCGAAAATACCGCGCGCGCTCATCGATATGCACATGCAGTCGGGGGTCGCGGTTTCTATTTGGAATTCCATGCAGCTAATCCGTAATTTTTCTATCATTGCCCACATCGATCATGGCAAGTCGACGCTGGCCGACCGTATCATCCACTTGTGCGGCGGATTATCCGATCGCGAGATGGATGCGCAAGTGCTTGATTCAATGGATATTGAGCGCGAACGCGGAATAACCATCAAGGCGCAGACCGCAGCGCTGACCTATAAGGCGCGCGACGGGCAGGTGTACAACCTGAATCTGATCGATACACCGGGACACGTGGATTTTTCATACGAAGTTTCACGCTCGCTGTCTGCCTGTGAGGGCGCGCTGCTGGTGGTGGATGCATCCCAGGGCGTGGAAGCACAGACTGTTGCCAATTGCTATACCGCGCTGGATCTGGGTGTTGAAGTGGTGCCGGTACTCAACAAGATCGATTTGCCTTCTGCTGACCCCGATAACGCCATCGAAGAAATCGAAGAAGTCATCGGCATTGAAGCGCACGATGCGGTGCGCTGTTCGGCCAAGACCGGGGTGGGTGTTGAAGATGTGCTCGAATCATTGATCGTCAAGGTGCCGGCCCCCAAAGGGGATGTGAATGCACCGTTGCAAGCACTGATCGTAGACTCCTGGTTCGATAACTACGTAGGCGTCGTGATGCTGGTGCGGGTGATGAATGGCACGTTGAAGCCTAAGGAAAAGATCCTGTTCATGGCCACCGGTGCGCAACATCTGACTGAACACATCGGTGTGTTCACGCCTAAATCTCAACCGCGCGAGTCGTTGAGTGCAGGGCAGGTAGGCTTCGTCATCGCCGGCATCAAGGAGCTCAAATCAGCCCGGGTGGGTGACACTATCACTCACCAGGCAAGACCTGCCAAAGAAGCCTTGCCAGGCTTCAAGGAGGTTCAGTCCCAGGTATTTTCCGGTCTGTTTCCGGTGGAATCCAATCAGTATGAGGCGCTGCGCGACTCGCTGGAAAAACTCAAATTAAACGATGCCGCGTTGCAGTATGAGCCTGAAGTGTCTCAGGCGTTAGGCTTCGGTTTCCGTTGCGGCTTCCTGGGGTTGTTGCACATGGAAATCGTTCAGGAGCGGCTGGAACGCGAGTTCGATATGGACTTGATTACCACCGCACCGACTGTTATTTACGAGGTCGTGCTGCGCGACGGCACGGTATTGACCGTGGACAACCCGTCCAAGATGCCTGATCCATCCAAGATCGAGCAGATCAGGGAGCCTGTCGTCACGGTGAATCTGTACATGCCGAACGAATATGTCGGCGCAGTTATCACCTTATGTACGCATAAGCGCGGTCAGCAGATCAACATCAGCTATCACGGCAAACAGGTGAAGCTGATATACGAGATGCCGATGGCGGAAATCGTGATGGATTTCTTCGATAAGCTCAAGTCGGTATCGCGCGGCTATGCGTCGATGGACTATGAGTTCAAGGAATATCGTGCGGCGGATGTGGTCAAGGTCGACATGCTGATCAACGGCGAGAAGGTGGATGCTCTGGCGATTATCGTACATCGCGCCAACAGCCAGTATCGCGGACGCGAAGTGGCTGCCAAGATGCGTGAACTGATTCCGCGCCAGATGTATGACGTGGCAATTCAGGCGACGATTGGTTCAAACATCATCGCGCGCGAAAACGTCAAGGCGATGCGCAAGAACGTGCTGGCCAAGTGTTACGGCGGCGATATCTCGCGCAAGAAGAAGTTGCTGGAAAAACAAAAGGCCGGTAAAAAACGCATGAAACAGGTAGGCAATGTGGAAATTCCGCAGGAAGCCTTCCTGGCGATTCTGCGCGTGGATGATTAAAGTAATTTTTGTAGTATTTAAGGAATAAAGATGGATTTTGCTTTAATCATGTTTGTATTGCTGCTGGTCACCGGCAGTATCTGGTTGCTGGATCGTTATGCGCTGGCGGAAAAGCGCGCTACTGGCGCCGCCGAGCCGTGGTGGGTGGAATATGCCAAGAGCTTCTTCCCGGTTATTCTGATCGTGTTCTGCATCCGATCTTTTCTGGCCGAGCCGTTCAAGATTCCTTCCGGTTCGATGATTCCGACCTTACAGGTGGGCGACTTCATCCTGGTGAATAAATTCACTTATGGCATTCGCCTGCCTATCATTAATCAGAAAATTATCCAGATTAATGACCCGCAGCGCGGTGATGTAATGGTGTTCCACTACCCGGAAAATCCGTCGATAGACTACATTAAACGCGTGGTCGGTTTGCCTGGCGATATTGTCGAGTATCGGGAAAAACATCTGACCATCAATGGCATAGAGCAAGTGCAACTGTCCGATGGCGATTATAATTACGTCGAAAGCGGCTTGAACTTTGTGCATACCGAACGGAAGATGGAGACGCTGGGTGAGCGCCAACACGCGCTGCTGGTCAACCCGAACATGCCCAATGTTCACCTGGGTTCGGTAGCCGAATTCAAGGGGCATGAAAACTGTACCTACACGGAAGAGTCGGTGCGTTGCCGCGTGCCTGCCGGACATTATTTCATGATGGGCGACAATCGGGATAACAGCCGCGACAGTCGTTACTGGGGTTTTGTGCCGGATAACCAGATCGTCGGTCGCGCATTTTTGGTGTGGATGAATTTTTCTGATTTGAAGCGTATTGGTCAGTCTATATGAAGGGGGTCAGCATGAATAAGCGTCAGCGCGGTTTGAGTTTTTCAGGATTTATGCTGGGGGCATTTATCCTGGTGTTGGTCAGCATAGTCGGGTTGAAACTGATTCCTGTCTATATGCAAAATGCCGAAATCAATAAATTGTTTGCTACGATTGCCAATGATCCTGATATGCAAAAGGCCTCGATGCGTGACATTCGCGCGTCGTTTACCAAGCGCGCGTCGATCGATAACATTAGCGCCATCAAGGCAGAAGATATCGAGATAGATGTCAGTTCTGGCAGGCCGGTTTTGAGTGCCAGTTACGCCGTCAAGGTCCCGCTGGCGGGCAATATCAGCCTGTATCTCGATTTTAATAGTGCGAGCAAATAAGGGGAGCGCCGAATTATGCAGGCAGCTGGGGTATGTATTCAAACAGCCTCAACTGTTGCAACGCGCGCTCACGCATCGCAGTTACGCGCCGGATCATTACGAACGGCTGGAATTTCTGGGCGACAGCATTTTAGGCTGTGTGATCGCCAAGTATTTATACAGCGAATTTCCCGATCTGAGTGAAGGGGATTTGTCGCGGCTCAGATCCAACCTGGTCAAGGAATCGACGCTGGTATTGTTTGCACAACAACTTGATCTGGGAAGTCTGTTGAAACTGGGTGAAGGTGAACTCAAGAGCGGTGGATTTCGGCGTCCTTCCATTCTGGCTGATGCGGTGGAGGCTTTGCTCGGCGCGATATTCCTGGATGGTGGATTTATTGCTGCCGAGGCGGCAGTGCTGAATTTGTTTGTGCCCTATCTTGCAAAAGTGGACATGAAGACGCTGGGCAAGGATGCCAAGACGCTGTTGCAGGAATATTTGCAAGGCCGTCGTCTGCCCTTGCCATGCTATAGCGTGATCGACACGCTGGGTGTGGCGCATGAGCAATTGTTTCAGGTGGAGTGCGTGATACCCTTACTCAAAATTACCACGCGCGGCAAAGGCACCAGCCGCCGTAATGCTGAACAACAAGCAGCCCTCGCGGCTTATCAACTGATTGGAAATAAAAATGACTGAAGAAATTACAACTGAAGAAGGTCACGATGACGTTTTTCGCAGTGGCTATATTGCCATCGTGGGTCGTCCCAACGTGGGCAAATCCACCTTGCTCAATCATCTGATCGGTCAAAAAATAAGTATCACTTCGCGCAAGGCGCAAACCACGCGCCATCGAATTAACGGAATTTATACCGACGATCATTCGCAATTCGTGTTTGTGGATACCCCCGGTTTTCAGCTGAAGCATCTCAATGCACTGAATCGCGGCATGAATCGTGTAGTCACCAGCAGTCTGCGCGATGTACAAGTCGTGTTATACGTGCTCGAAGCACTGCGTTATGACGAGCGCGATCAGGAAGTGCTCAGGCTGTTGCCGGATAATCGCCCGGTCCTGCTGGTCATCAACAAGATCGATGAAGTGGCGGATAAGGGGCAATTATTTGACTTCGCAGAACGCGTTGCGAAAGACTTCAAGTTTGCCGACATCGTCCCGGTGAGCGCCAAGTTTGGCAAAAAAATCGAAGAGTTGCGCGACACCTTGCGCAGCTTCTTGCCGGAAGGCGGGCTGATTTATGACGCAGAAGACGTGACCGACCGGAGCGAGCGCTTTTTGGCGTCGGAAATTTTGCGCGAAAAAGTCTTCCGTTTTACCGGCGAAGAGCTGCCCTACTCGGTGAGCGTCGTGATCGAAAAATTTGAAATGGACAAGAAACTGCGTCGCATCAGTGCCGCGATCCTGGTGGATAAGGAAGCGCACAAGGCGATGCTGCTCGGTAAAAAAGGCGAAAAAATCAAGGAAATCGCAACGCAAGCACGCCTGGACATGGAAAAGCTGTTTGACGGCAAGGTGTTTCTCGAAGTGTTCATTAAAGTGCGCAGCGGTTGGGCAGATGACTCGCGCATTTTGCAAACGCTGGGATACGAATAACTTCAATTGATAATTGGCAATTGATAATTGATAGTTTTATAGAATGACGACTGTCAGTCGGCAAAACAGGCATCAGGATGAGCTGGCATTTGTTTTGCATAGCCGCCCGTTTCGCGAAACCAGCTTGCTGCTCGATGTATATAGCCGTGAACATGGCAGGTTAGCCATCGTGGCGCGGGGTGCGCGCCGGCCGAGGTCGGCATTGCGCGGGGTGCTGATGAATTTTCAGCCGCTGCGTCTGTCCTGGTTCGGCAAGGGCGAGGTGCGTACCCTGCACAGTGCGGAGTGGCAGGGCGGGCAGCCGTATTTGCAGGGTACGGCGCTGATGTGCGGTTTTTATCTCAATGAGTTGTTGATCAACTTGCTGGCGCGCGACGATGCGCATGAGCAATTGTTCGACTATTACCGCGCCACCTTGTATCGGCTGGCGCATGAGTCCGACCATGCGGCCACCTTGCGTTGTTTCGAGAAGCACCTGTTGCAACAATTGGGTTACGCGCTGGAACTGGAAACAGAGGCTGTCAGCGGCAAGCCTGTAGAGGCGGAGGCAGCTTATCGCTACGTGCAGGAGCTGGGTGCGCTTACGGACAATGGCGAAGTGCACGCGGGTTTGCAGGTACAGGGTAAGACACTGCTGGCGATGGCCGCCGATGACTATAGTAACCCCGTTGCCGCACAACAGAGCAAGCAACTGATGCGCATGTTGCTGAATCACCATCTCGGTGGGAAGACTTTGCACACGCGCGAATTGATTAAGGATCTGCAAAAATTATGATCAAATTAGGACTGAATATCGACCACGTTGCTACCTTGCGCCAGGCGCGCGGTGCGCGCTATCCCAATCTGGTGCGTGCAGCCCTGATCTGCGAAGAGGCCGGCGCTGATGCGATTACGCTGCATCTGCGCGAGGATCGCCGCCACATTCAGGACGCGGATGTCGATGTGCTGCGCGGCATGCTGCAAACCCGCATGAATCTGGAATGCGCCGTTACCCCCGAGATGATCACCAACGCCCTGCGCGTCAGGCCGCATGATCTGTGTCTGGTGCCTGAACGTCGCGAAGAGCTGACGACCGAAGGCGGCCTGGATGTGCTGCGCTATTTCGATGCGGTTAAATCAGCCTGTGAGCGTTGCACGGACGCCGGCATACGCGTCTCTCTGTTCATCGATCCGGATCAAAAACAGATCGATGCCGCGGTGCGCGCCGGTGCACCCGTAATCGAGCTGCACACCGGAAAATATGCCGATGCGGATAGCGTACCTGCCTACCAGCATGAGCTGGAGCGCATTCGCATCGCAGCAGTGCATGCGCATGCACAGGGTTTGCAGGTAAATGCCGGACACGGTCTGCATTACCACAATGTGCAGGACATTGCAGCGATCCCCAATATCGTGGAACTGAACATCGGTCACGCCATCATTGCCGAATCGCTGTTCATCGGCCTTGACGCTGCGGTGCGGAAAATGAAAGCGTTACTTGTTTCATGAAGCCGCTGACTGCTTGTGCTTCGATACATTTTTCGTTCGCCCCTTCGATACATCGCACATTGTGCGGCACTCAGGAAGAACGAAAAACACTCAGCATGAACGGTGATAATTTGTGATTTTCGGTATAGGCACCGACATCGTTGAGTACAGTCGCATCGAAGCGATGTGGATACGATTCGGTGTGCGATTAGCGGAGCGTCTGTTGAGTGAGGGCGAATTGCCTGAATTTCACGAACACGCGCATCCGGCGCGCTTTCTGGCGAAACGTTTTGCTGCCAAGGAAGCCTTCGCCAAGGCCGTTGGCAGCGGGCTGCGGCACCCGGTGGGTCTCACCCGTATCAGCATTACACATGATGGACTGGGAAAGCCGGTGTTGCAGTTTGACACCGTGTTGCGCGCATACCTGGCGCAACTGGGTGTCAGCGGCCATCATCTGTCCATCAGCGATGAACGCAACACAATCGTTGCGTTTGTCGTGCTGGAAACTATTTAACTATTGGGGTAATCATGGGTTTAGGGCCGGTAATGCTGGATGTGTTGGGTACGCAACTGACGGATGAGGACAAAGTACGTCTTCTTCATCCGCTGGTCGGCGGGGTGATCCTGTTTGCCCGCAATTACGAATCGACCACTCAATTGTCAGCGTTGACCGCGGCGATACGCGAACTGCGGCCGTTGCTGATCGCTGTGGATCATGAGGGCGGGCGGGTGCAACGTTTTCGCGAAGGATTTACCCGTATTCCGGCGATGCGTGAACTGGGAAAGATATGGGATGCGCATCCGCAGCGGGCGCGTCATCTGGCGCATCAGGCAGGTTTCGTGATGGCGGCGGAATTGCGCGGCTGTGGCGTGGACTTCAGCTTCACGCCGGTGCTGGATGTGGACTACGGGCAAAGCAGCGTGATCGGCGATCGTGCGTTTCACAGCGACCCTCAGGCGATCGCCGAGCTCGCGCACCACCTGTTGCTGGGCTTGAAACAGGGCGGCATGCACACGGTTGGCAAGCATTTTCCGGGTCACGGTTATGTCACTGCGGATTCGCATCTGGCCATTCCGGTGGACGAACGTGAGTTCGTGGATATCGAGCTGTGCGATCTGGTGCCGTTCCGGCAGATGATCAACTTCGGTCTGACGGCAGTGATGCCGGCCCATGTCATTTATCCAAAAGTAGATAGCCGGCCGGCAGGATTTTCACCGGTGTGGCTGCAACAAATACTGCGCAAACAGCTGGGTTTCGAAGGGTGTATTTTCAGCGACGACCTGAGCATGGAGGGGGCGACCGTTGCGGGCGGCATCGTGCAGCGCGCCTCGGCTGCACTGAATGCGGGGTGCGATATGGTGGTGGTGTGCAACAAGCCGGAATCAGCAGATGAGTTGCTGCGCGGTTTGCATTGGGAAATGCCGGTGACGAGCCGGGCGCGCATCATCCATATGCGCGGCCTGTCCCATCCCGTCCCGATGGCCAAGCTGCACGAGCAACCTGCGTTTCTCAAGGCGTTGCAGGAAGTGGCCGGCATCGGCATCAGTTCGCCTGAATTGCCGTTAGTATAGCTTTTTGCCACTGTGCTTGAGATAATCCGCGCAGTTTTTTTATCGCGCATTGGTATACAAAATGATGAGTGAATTACAAGCAGCCTTGTTGGCAATCGGTTTGGGTGTGGTGGTCGCGGTATACGCCTTCGGCTGGTGGAAGCAGCGCCAGTACAGTCGCAAATTTGGTGCAGCCTTCAGGCAAAGCCACGATGATGCCTTGTATCAGGCTAATGCCGCTCAGCCCGAACAGGCGGCTGAACCACTGGATGACATCGTCATGATAAATCAGGATGCGCTGCCTGATGATGCTGTCGCAGAATCGGTCGAAGTGGCAGAAATTGCAGAATTGGCTGAAGAAACCGTTGAGTTGCCACCTGCCCTCGCGTTGAGTGGGCCTTGCTCTTTGCTCGATGCGCGCAGCGATTTTATTATCTCATTGCACCTGGCAGAACCGGCTTCTGCGGCTGTGCTGGATGGTTTGTGGCAACGCAAATTCGATTTTCATAAACCGCTGCAGGTGTGCGGCCTGATCGCGCGCACGGGGCAATGGGAACGGGTGATCGCCGAGAGTCAGACACTTTATTCGCAGTTCAATATCGCCCTGCAATTGGTGGATAGAAGCGGTGTGATCAGCGCGACCCGTCTGGGCGACTTGCGTGATCTGGTGCTGGGCATCGCACAGGCGATCGATGCCGACACGACGGTGCCCGATATTCAGGACACGCTGGCTAATGCACAGGTGCTCGATGCCCTCTGTGCCGAGGTGGATCAAATGGTGGGTGTTAATCTGCTGCCGCCCGGTGTGCGCTTGCTGAATGGCGAAAAAATCAACGAGGCCGCTGCTTTGCAGGGTATGAAGCTGGAATCGGACGGGGCGTTTCATTTGTCAGACGCGGCAGGGAATAGCCTGATTACGCTGATCAACAAGGATACCAGCCCTTTTCAGCATCACACCCTGGGGCATTTCACCACGCAAGGCATCACGCTGATGCTGGATGTGCCCCGTGTGGAAAATCCTGCGGCAAGTTTTGATCTGCTGGTGCAAATGGCGCATGCCATGGCCCGCGATTTACAGGTCAATCTGGTGGATGATCATCGGGTGCAACTGACAGAGAGCGGTTTGGCTCGTATTCGCGCGCAGATTACCGAGGTTGAAGCCAAAATGCGCGAAAACAACCTCGTGCCGGGTAGCGCGCAAGCACGCCGGTTGTTCTCCTGATGGAGTCAGGTTTCGCTTCCCGCATTGCACAACTGTGCCGTGAAATAGAGCAGCATAATTACCGCTATTACGTGCTGGATACGCCCAGCATTCCCGATGCAGAGTATGACAAGCTGTTCCGCGAACTGCAAACCCTTGAAGCTGAACATCCCGAGCTGCTGACGCTAGATTCGCCTACCCAGCGAATAGGTGCCTCGCCGCTGAAATGTTTTGCGGAGGTGGCGCACCGCACGCCGATGTTATCGCTCAATAATGCTTTCAGCTTCGATGAGGTGCGCGCCTTCGATGCACGCATTCGCGAGGCGCTGGATCTCAAGACGATTGATTATGCGGTCGAACTCAAGTTCGACGGGCTGGCGATCAATCTCAGCTATCGCAATGGGCTGTTTGTGCAGGGGGCAACGCGCGGCGACGGCAGTACCGGTGAAGATGTGACGGAAAATTTGCGCACGGTGCGTGCCATTCCGTTGCGCCTGCACAATGCAGTGGGTGACGATTTAGCGGCCGATGTCGAAGTGCGCGGTGAAGTGCTGATGTTCACACGTGACTTCGAGAAACTGAATCAGCAACAGCGCGCCAATGGCGAAAAAGAGTTTGTCAATCCGCGCAATGCGGCAGCAGGTTCCCTGCGTCAGCTCGATTCCCGCATCACCGCCACGCGCCACCTCAGTTTTTATGCTTACGGCGTCGGCATATGCGAGGGTGTCGATTTGCCGGGTCGCCACGACGGCCAGATGGCGCAGCTTGCCCTTTGGGGTGTACCGGTCGCGGCGCATCGACGCGTGGTCAACGGTGTGGATGGCTTGCTCAACTTCTACCGGGAGATAGGCGAACAACGCGCCGCGTTGCCTTATGCCATCGATGGCGTGGTGTACAAGGTCAATGATCTGTCATTGCAACAACGGTTAGGGTTTGTCGCCCGCGCCCCGCGCTTCGCGATTGCGCATAAATTCCCCGCAGAAGAAGCGATGACCACCTTGCTGGGCATCGACGTGCAAGTCGGGCGTACCGGTGCGCTGACGCCTGTCGCGCGACTGGCACCCGTGTTCGTAGGCGGTGTGACGGTGACCAATGCCACGCTGCACAACGAAGACGAGATGCGCCGCAAGGATGTGCGCATCGGCGATACCGTCATCGTGCGTCGCGCAGGCGACGTGATACCTGAAGTTGCCGGCGTGGTTCTGGCGCGTCGTCCGGCGGATGCGCGCTTGTTTTTGATGCCGGCGGTGTGCCCGGTGTGCGGATCCCATGTGACGCGCGAGGCGGATGAAGCAGCATGGCGTTGCACAGGCGGTCTGTTCTGTCCAGCACAGCGCAAGCAGGCCTTGCTGCATTTTGCCGGACGCCGGGCGATGAATATTGATGGGCTGGGCGATAAACTGGTCGACCAGCTGGTGGATGCGCATCTGGTCAGCACGCCCGCCGATCTGTATAAACTGGGTATGTCCGGAATCACCGCTCTGCCGCGCATGGGCGAGAAATCAGCGCTCAATTTGCTGGATGCGATCGACAATAGCCGTAACACGACGCTTGCGCGTTTTATCTTCGCGCTGGGTATACGCAATGTCGGCGAGGCGACCGCGAAGGATTTAGCCGGGCGCTTCGGTTCACTGGATAACCTGCTGGCAGCCGATGCAGCGCGTTTGCAGCAGGTTCCGGACATCGGCCCTGTGGTGGCGCAGAGCATGATGGACTTCTTTGCAGAAGCACATAACCGCGAGGTGATCGAACAACTGCGCGCAGCCGGTGTGCATTGGGACGAGCATGAACCGCACCCTGACAAAATATTGCCATTCACCGGGAAAACGTTCGTTTTGACTGGTACACTCGCAACGCTGTCCCGCCAGCAGGCGCAAGCAGCGCTGGAGGCAATGGGTGCCAAGGTCAGCGGCAGCGTGTCGAAAAAAACCGATTACGTGGTGGCGGGGTCGGAGAGCGGATCTAAGCTGGTGCGGGCGCATGAGCTGGGCATCGCTGTACTTAACGAAGATGAATTTCTATTATTAATCAAGGGCTGATAATGACTAGACCATTGAAGGTAATACGCAAGGCGGTGTTTCCGGTAGCGGGTATGGGCAGTCGCTTTTTGCCGGCCACCAAGGCCAGCCCGAAGGAAATGATGGCGATCGTGGACAAGCCGCTGATTCAGTATGCGGTGGAAGAAGCCGTAGCTGCGGGTATCACCGATATGATTTTCATTACCGGGCGCAACAAGCGTTCCATCGAGGATCATTTTGACACGGCTTACGAGCTGGAGGCCGAGCTTGAGAAGCGCGGCAAGCTTGAATTGTTGCGCATTACGCGGGAAGTGATCCCGGCGGGGATAAATTGCATTTTTATCCGTCAATCCGAGCCGTTAGGATTAGGGCACGCCGTGCTCTGTGCACGGCCTGTCGTTAACGATGAGCCATTTGCGGTCATCCTTGCGGATGATTTGATGGTAGGCGAAGACTCGGTCACGCGGCAGATGACCAAAGTATTCGAGCTTCAGCATAGTTCGGTGCTGGGCGTGCAGGATGTGCCGCGTGAGCAGACCCGACAATACGGTATCGTCAGCAGTATGAAGATCAATGCAGAGCTGGAACAGGTGAACAGCATCGTCGAGAAGCCGGATCCGGAAGAGGCGCCCTCGACCCTTGCCGTGGTGGGACGCTATATCCTGACGCCGCGCATTTTCCACCACTTGCAAAACGTCAGGCCTGGTGCCGGCGGTGAAATACAGCTGACGGATGCGATTTCCGCGCTGATCGAAGAGGAGCGGGTGCTGGCCTATCGCTATAAAGGGACGCGCTACGATTGCGGCTCCAAACTGGGCTACCTGAAAGCGACCGTGGCACTGGGACTTGAACACCCGGAAGTGAAAGATGAGTTTGCAGATTTCCTGCATAGTCTGAAGTAAATACAATATTTTTCGTCATGAACATTCAGCGCGCTCGAGACATCCTGCAACAGGCCGAATTGTTGTGCACGGCAGAGCAGGTGCAGGCCGCACTGCACAAGGTTGCGCAGCAAATCAATGGCGCGCTGGCAGATAAGCACCCGCTGGTGCTGTCGGTGATGGGGGGCGCGGTGGTGTTTTCCGGACAGTTATTACCTCTGCTCAACTTTCCGCTTGATTTTGATTACGTGCATGTGTCGCGTTATGGCGACGCACGCGAGGGTGGTGCCATGCACTGGAAGGTGGCGCCGCATGAGTCGGTACGGGGGCGCGTCGTATTGCTGGTCGATGATATTCTGGATGAAGGTCATACACTGGCCACGTTGCAACAGCGCGTTTTGGAGCTCGGCGCCAAACGCTGTTACAGCGCGGTGTTTGCCGATAAGCAGCATGGCAGACCCAAACCTGTTCATGCAGACTTCGTCGGGCTGGAATTGCCGGATCGTTTTGTGTTTGGTTACGGCATGGATATCGAAGGGGCGTGGCGCAATCTGCCCGCGATTTATGCGGTTAAAAATCAGGAGTCAGGAAGCGGGATGCAGGATGCAGCGATACCAGGGGAGGTTCATGTGTCGCCGAAGTAGGGGGAATCCCGAATCATTCACTCAGAAACAGGAGCTTTAGCTCCGTTGTTTCTTGGGAAGACCCTTGCGGTCTGAATCCTGAATCCTGAATCCTGAATCCTGAATCCTGAATCCTGAAAGAGAACTATATGTTGGCAATCATAGGCGGTCGCGGTCTGACGCAACTGGCGAATCTGAAAATCACCCACCGGCAAGTGATGCGCACGCCTTATGGCGAGCCTTCCGGCGCATTTTTGTTCGGCATACTCAATCAGTGTGAGGTGATCTTTCTTGCGCGCCATGGCTATGGTTACACCATTCCGCCGCATCTGGTGAATTACCGCGCCAATTTATGGGCGTTGCGCGAACAGGGCGTGAGCGATGTCGTCTCTGTCTCAACGGTAGGCGGCATACGCGCAGATTTGGCTCCGGGCACGCTGATCGTGCCCGATCAGGTCATCGACTACACGCATGGGCGTGATTACACCTTTTTCAGTACTCGCATCTCCAGCTACAAAAATATCGATTTTACGCTGCCGTATTCAATGGAATTGCGCAGCCGCATTTTGCGCAGCGCAGAGCAAGTGCTGCAGCCCTGTCTGGATGGCGGGGTTTACGCGGCGACGGACGGGCCGCGTCTGGACAGCATTGCCGAGATCAACCGTTATGAACGCGACGGCGCGGATATGGTTGGAATGACCGGCATGCCGGAAGCCTCGCTGGCAAGGGAGCTGGGCATGAACTATGCCACTATTGCCGTGGTGGCAAATTACGCTGCGGGGCGTGGCGACAGCCAATCGAGTATCAACATGGAAGGGGTCAATGCGACCGCCAGGAGCACGATGGTGCGGGTGCGCGCCATACTTGAACGTGTCTGCACTGAAGAACATGGCAATTAGGCCGGTATTGCGCATGGGCGATGCCCGCCTGTTGCAGATGGCCGAGACCATCAGCGACTTCGGTGGTGATGAATTACGCAGCCTGTTGGCGGACATGCGCGACACCATGCAGGCCTTGAATGGCGCGGGGCTTGCCGCGCCGCAAATCGGCGTGGGTCTGCGTGTGGTGATCTTTGGCGTGCAGGATCAGGGGGGAGGCGCCTCGCGTTATCCTGATGCCGACACGGTTCCTGAAACCGTGCTGATCAATCCGTTTATCACACCGGTGGATGACGAGATCATCGATGACTGGGAAGGGTGTCTTAGCGTGCCCGGACTGCGCGGACTGGTTCCGCGCTATAGCACCATTCGTTATCAGGGATTTGACGAATACGGTGCCCTGATCGACCGGACAGTCAGTGGCTTTCACGCCCGCGTGGTGCAACACGAATGCGATCATCTGGATGGCATCTTGTATCCGATGCGCATAACGGATCTGCGCAATTTCGGTTACAAAGACGTGTTGTTTCCCGATTCATCGCAGCAAGACGAATAGCATGGTTGAACATCAGCAATCAACGGTGATCCGCAATCTGGTGATTGCGCTGCTGGCGCTGGTGGCTGTGTTCATCATCGGTACGCTGGGTTACCACATCCTGGGCGGATGGCAGCATTCCTGGGTGGATTGTTTCTACATGACGTTTATCACCATTTCAACCATCGGTTTTGGTGAAATTGTCGACGTGTCGCAATACGAGTACGGGCGCTTGTTCACGGTATTTATCGGCATGTCCGGCATCGGCGTGCTGGGTTATGTGTTGTCCACGTTCACGGCCTTTATGCTGGAGAGCGACCTTAATGTTTCCTGGCGGAGAAAGAAGATGCAGAATAAAATTGCGCAGCTGAAAGATCACTACATTGTATGCGGCGTCGGTCTGGTGGGCAGAAATGTGGCGCATGAGCTGGAAATGACAGGTCGTCCGTTCGTCGTGATCGAAGGTGACATGAAGGTCATCCAGCGCTATCTGGATACCCATCCGGAGCAGTTCTATCTGCAAGGCGATGCAACCGACAACGAAATATTGCTGGCTGCCGGGATTATGCAGGCCCGTGGCATATTCGCCGTGGCGCATGACGACAGCACGAATCTGGTGATCAGTCTGAGCGCCAAGCATCTCAATCCCAACCTGCGTGTGGTGGCTCGCTGCCACGACATGAAAAATGCCGAAAAAACCCGGCGTGTGGGGGCGGATGAGATTGTCTCGCCGGATTACAGCGGCGGCCTCAGTCTGGTTTCTGCAATGGTCAGACCGAGCGTGATGAATTTTCTGGACGATATGCTCAAATCGGACAGTAAATTTCGTATGGAAGAAATACGGATTCCGAGGAGTCTGGCGGATAAGCCATTGAGCGTGCTGTATCAGGAAAACAAGGACTGTATGGTGCTGGCCATTCAGCGCCAGGGTGCATGGCAGTTCAACCCCGCTTCAGACCATATCTTGCAGCAAGAGGATCTGATGATGGTGATGACCACGCCGCAAGGCCGCGCGCGGGTCGAGGAACTGCTGGCGGATCAGCAGGGATAGATTTCTTTCAGGTTGCCGGTCTGCCATGAGGTGCAGCCTCAATTCCTCCATATGTATCTTTTTGATTCGATCAACTACATACATCTGCTCGTGATGGGTTGCCTGATCCTGTCTGATGGTGCAGTATTCGTGCCACCGCTTTCCATCAAAAGAATATGCCTACCATCCTTCGATTGTTAAATTGGCGTTTTCATTTTTATTCTGATGAAGGCGTGGAGCCACCGCATATACATGTGGATACAGGTGATGGCGAGTGTAAGTTTTGGCTTGAGCCGATCCGACTCGCTCGAAGTCGCAACGTGAGTCCTGTCGAATTGCGTCGCATTGAGATAGTGGTTTTTGAAAGGAAACAGTTTTTCAAGGAGAGATGGTATGAGTTCTTCCAACACTGAAATCGAATACTGCGCTGTCCGCGCTTGGGTAATAGGTCGAACCGTATTTATTGAACTTACTGACGGTCGACAAATTGGTTTCCCTTCGGCACGTTTCAAACTGCTACGCAATGCGAATGATGAGCAGCTCCAGCAGGTCGCGCTACGCTTGAATGGCACCGCATTGCGCTGGGAAGAATTGGATGAGGATATTTCTGTATCCGGCATTGTTAATGGATATTTTCAGCTTCCCCTTCCGCTCGCTGCATAGCAATTGCGTCGGTTTTGCCGATCTGCCACCGGCAAAACCCCTGTGCGATCAACTAAAATCCCGCATTACTGACGCCAGCCGGTTGCAACAGAAGCTGGCGGATGTGCTGGTGGAACAAGCCGTGGCGTAATCAGGCAGGCCAAGCCTTTGATGTGTAACACCTGCTGAAAAGAATAACGCCGCAGTAACGCGGCGTTATGTGTCGGCTTATGGGATGCCGATTGTGTCAGTCATTGAATGCTGACTTGGGTAGTAACTACAGATAATCAAATGTCGAAGGGTCGATAGGCACCTCCTGTTAACAGTTAACCTTCCAATACCTCTGTGCAGCAACTACAGCTACTTTGTACACTCAATTTCCGGCAAATACAACTTAAAAAGCCAGTTAATTTTTGCTGCGA
>JAUSNM010000091.1 GCA_030645535.1 Gallionella sp.
TTTCGGGGCGCTTTTTGTTTATACCGATCAATGCGCCCAACAATCGACTGGGTGCTTGCCTTCCCGCTGAAATTGATTATCGCCCCTTGCCAGGATTATCTGCAAGCGCCCTGACTTGGCCGCAGGATCGCCGTCGCGCCAGCGCCGACTTATCACCTTCGGCCACCGGCATCAAAGGCAGCACCGGGCCGGGGGTATCCTCCTGCAGGCAAGATTGGCCGCGGCGTTTGCCGCAGCGCATCAATCTATCCATGATCCGAAAGGGCTATTGTCAAAGCAGGGCGATTCGGCCTAAGTTACGTGTATGTGTGTGTTGGATGCTCCAGGGGAGTTCATTCTTGAATGCCGCTTTGGTGGCTAGCGGTATTGGGCTGTGGGCCAAGCGATGAGCAAGGCAGGGCGGGTGTCTGGTGAATACGAACACTGAAAATAAAGGAAATAAAATGTCAACACGATTCGCTTCCGCGTTTGTCGCGCTCCTACTTGGGGTATGTCTCCATGCTCCCAGTGCCCTCGCTCAACTGAGCGTCACAGCGACCCAGGCAACGGGAGAGCCGGGTCAAGGTGTCGACGTGACCCTGACTTTAGGCGGCGGCACGTCAAACGAGGTCGATCTGTCGGCGATCAGCGCGTATACCTTCAACTTTCTATGGGATCCTGCGGTCCTCAGCTACCAAGGCTCCTATGAAAGCTACGATGAAAATAATAATTTTGTTGATTTGAGCGCGTCGCTCCCTACGGCCGGTACTGGGTCGCTGATTTTTGCTTGGACTAGTGATGGTTCAACCGCCAGTTTTGCGGACGGACTGAACATTAAAGTATTCTTTGATATTTTGCTCGACGCGCCTTACGGGCCCTCAACGATTGCTTTTGGGGACAGTCTAGGTGATTCGGTGTTGTTTGATGAGAACTTCAACCTGTTTTCATTCTCCAATGTGAACGATGGGGGCCCGATGCAAGTGACGGTGGCGTCCACGTCCCCTGTTCCCGAACCCGCAGAGATTTCGATGATGCTGGCGGGTCTGGGCATGATGGCATTGGTCCTTCGTCGCCGCAGAAGACAGGGTTGAGAAACTCAATCCGGGGGCATTGTTGCAGCCTGTAAACTCGAGAGCATCGGTGCTTGCTAAACGGGTAGGCATGTATGTAGAATAATTCGACTGGAGTTGCCGCGGGCCAGTCAGTTTTTTCTTAAGAAGTGGCAAAGAGCTAAGCTACACCCATCGCGAGGTGGGGTCAGAAAGCCACGGGGCTCCGAACCGAGCCAGCCGGGTTGCTATAACGTAGGGTGAACGTTATGGTGATGTCAGTAGTGCTTAGCTTCAATCAGACCTGTGTACGAAGCCGTGTCGGTTATGCCGATGCGGCTTTGTCGTTTCTGGCCTCCCGGTTTCTTCAAACTTCAAATTTCCATTGAACCCTTCGGGGTGCAGAGGGTGACATCATGTTGAATCTTCTTGGCTTGTTTTCCCGCAATCGCGGCGAAACCCATTCCGTGAACCTCAGGGCGGCCCTGGACCGCGTTTGTCGCCGATTTGCCCCGAAAGCGAGTTCCCGCAAGTCGATTGAACGCCCACCCTACCGGCGCAAGATTTTTTTCGAGAATCTCGAGCCGCGCCTGCTGATGTCGGCTGATTTCAACCCCGTGGCGCCCATTGGGACCATGATTCATCAGTCGAATCAGAGCGGAAATCTCGCGGCGCCGGATGCCACCGCGTCATACACCCTGACCCTGGATGCCGGGCAGAAGATCTCGGTTGTTCTTGATACCGACGACACGGACCTGCGGGGAACCGTCGAACTCTACGACACCGACGGCACGTCCTTGCTGGGGTCGGCCAATGCCAGCGATCCCGGTCAAATGGCGCTGCTGGATTCGGTGACTGCAGGCAGTGCCGGCGACTACCGCCTCGATGTGCGCAATCTCGCTGGCGATGGCGCGTTCACGCTGGATGTATTCCTCAACGCGACGGTTGAAATCGAGGTGACGGGCAGTTCTGCCAACAATACTCGCGGCACCGCGCAGGATCTTGCGCCTTCGGTACTCACCTTGCCCGGCGGCGGCTTGCGTTACGCGGCGGTGGGCGTCACGCAAGCGGGCGAAGCGGATTTCTTCAGCATCGCATTGAATCAGGACGAATTCCTCAACATCGGCCTGGCTGCAATGCAGCCGGGTGCGGGCAATGCTCTGGCGCTGGAACTGCAGGATGCTGCAGGCAACCTGCTGGCGGTGGGTGATGGTTCGGTAACGAATTTCGACCAGATGATCCTGGGCTACAAGGCGTCCGCTACCGGAACGTATTTCCTCAAGGTCTCGGGCAACGGCGGCGAAGACTACTCCCTGACGGCGACCAGGGAGGCCCTGCTGGAGTTCGAGGCCAATGGCCAGCCGGGTCAGGCCCAGGACGTGGGCGCCATGACGGAAGTGCTGGCTGGTCTGGGAAGCCGGGATGCGGGTGGTGCCATCCGCGTCGCGGTGCTCGGTGGCGGCAATGCGGTCGCGCAATTGAACGATGACACCTACCGCGATTTCACGGCAACTTCGGTCACGGCATCGCAGATCGATACGCTGGCCGAACTGGATGGGTATGACGCCGTTGTTCTGGGTCAAAACGAAAACTTTAACCTGATGGGTCCCGCGTTGCGCCAATGGGTGGAGGCGGGTCATGGTGTCGTGGGAACCGGGTGGCTTGCTCATTACGCGGGGCCGTCATGGGGTACATGGAATGCCGACATCGATGCTGTGGTACCTATCAATCTGAATGCCTATCCTTCCTATACCTATGGTAATCCGACCGTTAGCGTTAGCGACAACAGCCACCCCGTAACCGACGGCGTCATTAGCTTTACCAGCAGCAATTACTACGGATACATCGAATATTCTTCAATTGCAGCGGACAGTGGGGCCTCCGTCCTCGGGAATGTTTATGGTTCTCCTGCGATCGTGGTGGGCGCAGCGGGGCAGGGGCGTGGCGTCTACCTCGCGCCGGTCTATCCTGAAGGCTACTGGACTACCAGTATGGCCGACCGACTGCTGGAGCAGGCGGTTGCCTGGGCAGCCTTCGGTGGCGCGGACAAGGCTGATAACTACCTCGTCGCCGCAAGCGAAGGCGATTCCCTTGTCATCAGCACGACGACACCCGGTGATGGTGTCAGCGAGCCGGACAACAGCCTGGATCCCCTGATCGAACTGTTCAATCCGGCGGGTGTGCTGGTTGCATCGAACGACAACGATGCCGCCGGTGACGGACACAACGCCCTGCTTGGCTATACGGTCCAGGCGGGCGAGGCGGGCCAGTTTCGCGTTAGCGTCACCCCGGTGTCGGGTAGCGGCGACTACACGCTGAACATCGATGGGGCGACAGGCGATACTGCGTCGCCGCCCCAAGTGATATCCAGTTCCCTGGCTGATGGAATCGCCTTGACGTTGGCTCCCGATTTCGTGGATTTCAGCTTCTCCGAGGCTCTCGACCTCTCTTCCGTAAGCGCTGAGGATTTGATGCTCGACGGTCAGGGTGCGGTGACGGCAGCAACGAGCGTACAAGTCCTTGGCAGTAACAGACTTAGGTTCGGCATTGCCGGCATGGCTGCCAGCGATGGCGACTACGCCCTGAGCTTGTCCGGAATCCGCGATCTGGCCGGCGAAGAGATGGCCGCCGCTCACGAGCAGACGTTTGTTGTCGACACCACCGGTCCGTCCATCGTGGATATCACGCCCTCGTCGGGCGCCGAGCCGGGCGATCTGGTGATGGTTTTCACCTTCAACGAAGGCATCGACGCTGGTTGGCTCAGCTCAAATGCGATTGAGCTGTACGATCAGCTGTCCGATCAGTCTTTCTACGCCACCCAGACTGATTACGACGCCGACCTGCGGCGCGCCAGTTTCCACTTCACCGCCTTGCCCGAGGGCAACTTTGATGTGTCGCTGTGGAGCTACTACATCCGTGATGCCTTGGGCAATATGCTGGGCAACGGAACGGATCACCATGGCTCGTTGATCATCGACAACACTCTTGGGCTGGCTTACCCGACGCCGCTGGTGCCGGTAGCGCCCCTTGGCTCACTGATCCACGACTCCGAAGCCGTCGGCGCCTTCAACGGCACCGGGGATGTTGACGATTTCTCGATTGAGCTGGATGCTGGTCAGGTGCTTAGCGCGGCCTTGTTTCCGATTGATGCAGGCTTGCGCGGCAGCATAGAGATTTTTGGCCCCCACGGTGTTTCCCTCGGCTATTTCGAGGCAGTGGACATCGGCGGAACTGCGTTCCTGAATTCGCTGCCTGCGGCCGATGCGGGCCTTTATCTGATTCGCGTTACCAGTCTGGCAGGCGAAGGCGGCTACAGGGTAGGCCTGGTACTCAACGCTGCCATCGAAGCGGAGATGTACTCGGGATCCGCCAACGATGATGCATCCAGTGCACAAAGTCTCGACCCGTCGGTGATTTTGCTGGATGGAAGCAGCCGGGCGGCGGTCACCGGCTCCCTGGAGTTGCCGCACTTTAGTGGCTCGCAGCCGATGCTGCTGGGGACTCTGGGGCGCGGTGGTAGCGCGAGTACGCTGGTGGAACTCGACCGGAACACCGGCGCCGTGGTTCGCACCATCGGATCGGTGGGCTATTCGGTGAATGGGCTGGAATACGTCGCAGCAACAGGGCTTCTGTATGGCACTGTTTCGGCAAATGATTCCAGCGCACCGGGCTATCTGATACAGATCGACATGGATACGGGAATCGGTACGCCCATCGGCACGGGCGTCGGTGTTGGCACCGTGGTAAATTTGACGAGTGATTCCGCAGGCAATCTGTTTGCCTGGACTGAATCCGGGGACGATCTGGTTTCCATCGATCCGGTAACCGGGGCAGGCTACGTGGTAGGACAGTCAGGCGTGGGTACAAGTACCCACGGCCTGGCATTTGATGCGAATGACAACCTGTATCTCGTCGATGGTGGTGGTGAGTTCTATCTGGTCAGTGCTGAAACAGGTGCCACAACATTCCAGTTCGACCTCAACCAGACGGCCCATCACGGCGATTTCGACCCGCTGACCGGATATTTCTTCGGTGTCGGTAATACCAACACGACAACACCGTTGGTGGCCATCGATGTCCTTAACCGGAACGTCGTGCAGTATTCCGAAACCGGGGAGCAACTTCATACCCTGACCTTTACCGCGGGAGTTGGCGACGTTGTTTCGGCGGCCGACTGGTACAGCGTGACCCTGCCGCCAAACGAACTCGTCAGTGTCGTGATCGCCGGCGGAGTGGGCAGTCAGGCCCGCATCGATTTGTATGACGAGAACCAGGTGTTTGTCGCCACGGGGACCGCTGACGCGACCAACACCGGACAGGCGATTCGGGATTTCCGCATCCCGAGCGACGGTCTCGAACATACCTACTATGTGCGCGTCAGCGGCAGCATCGTCGGCGACTACAACCTGGTGGTTACCCGCAGCACCGCGTTCGAACGCGAGGACAATGGGTCCAATCCGCAAGACGTCAGCCTTACCGGGCGGGTTCTTGGGCATCAGGACGGAGTCATCGACGTGGCAATCTTCGACGGTGCCGATGGCGGCGAAGGCGGCGGCGGCGTCGCAGTGCCGTTGCTGAATCAGTTAAACGATTCGCAATCGGATGGCAACGTCGATCTGAATCTGCCGATTAACGCGCGCCAGGTCAGTCTCGCCGATATCGACACCATCCAGGAACTCGATCAGTTCGATGTGGTCTTCATCGGTGCATCGGGGACCCACTATGACTTGCAATCCATTGCGCCCATGCTGCGCCAATGGGTGGAAGCAGGCGGCGGTCTGATTGCGTCGGCGCCCATCGTCAGTCAGGCCGGGCAGAACTATGGCACCCCCCTCGCCGACATCGACGCCATCGTGCCGGTCGATACCACACCCAACAATAGCAACAATTGGTCATACACCGATCTGACAATCACGGACAGCAGCCATTCCATTACCCAGGGTGTAGGAAATTTCTATGTGGAAGGAATTGAAGTCGCGACGCCGGATGCCGGTGCGACGACACTCGCCACTTACAACGGGCATGCCGCGGTGGTGGTCGGCAACCCCGGCACGGGGCGCAGCGTCTTCCTGGCACCTTTCTACATCGATTCGGGCACATCGCTTGTCTCGGGCGATGCCGACCGGCTGGTCGAACAGGCGGTAGCATGGGCGGCCGGGTCCAGGGTGGATCGCTATAACTTCCAGGGGACTGCGGGCGACACCGTCACCATTTACACGACGACACCCGGCGACGGGACCGGCCAACCGGAAAACAGCCTTGACCCGACGTTGTCCCTGTTCGGTCCGGACGGTACCTGGCTTGCCGGTGATACCAATAGTTCTTCAGATGGCCGTAACGCCTATCTGACGTTCACGCTCGTTGCCACGGGAAGCTACACCGTTGAAGTTACCGCCAGCAATGGGACAGGCGCCTACCAGCTTCGTGTTGACAACGACTTCGCCGGGGGCGCCGCGACGGCGCCGGCGTTCGAGGTGGTCGCCAGTCAGCCGTATGACGGACAGATCGTTCTTGATTATCCCGCCACTTATCGCATCACCTTGTCCGAGCAGGTGCTACTCACCAGCCTTGACGCATCCGATCTCACCGTGAATGGCGTCGCAGCGGAAAGCGTGACGGTAATCGACGGCAATACCCTGGAATTCGGCATCGCGAATGCGTTCGACTATGTCGATCAGTTCGATGTCGCCATCGCCGATGGCGCATTGACCAGCCTGAGCGGGCAATCGGTCGCGGCGTTCAATGCCGTCATCGACATGGATGCGGACACGCAAGCCTACCCCGTGCCGCTTGCCGCCGTTCAGCCGGATGGCTCGCTGATCTATGACCCGGCGCCGAGCGCCCTGTTCCACGCGACTGGCGACGAAGACGACTACACGCTGGAGATTGAGGCGGGGCAGGTGCTCACGATCATCCTGCATACCGTTCCGGGCGTTCGCGGCTCCATTTCGGTATACGGTCCGGATGGCATCACGGAACTGGGCTTCAGCAGCGCACCGGGCAGCGGAGAAGATGCCATTCTGCAAACCGTCGCCATCGGCGAAACCGGTGTGTACACCATCCGCGTACGTTCTGAGGAAGGCGCGGGACTGTACCAGGTTCAGGCTCTGCTCAATGCCGCGCAGGAATCCGGCCTCGACCTCAACGGCACCCGCGTCGATGCCCAGAATATCGATGGCAGCTTCATCGCAATCGGCGGCGGCGCGAGCCGGGGTGCCGTGCGCGGTGAATTGAACGCTGACCAAGCCGCGAGCGAGGATTGGTACAGCTTCTCGATTGACTCAAACGAGCCCTCTACTATCTGCTGGTCGCTCGACGACCCGGCGGCGGGCGGAACTCCGCAACTGGAACTCTACAACGGCGCCGGCGACTTGGTCGCCACCGGCGCTGGTGACTCAGCCACCCTGAGCCGTTACATCAAGGACTTCACGTCGAGCACCAATGCCACGTTCTTTGTCCGCGTGGCCGGCGTCACGTCGGCTTACACCCTGCTGATCACGCGAGGTGCGACGTTTGATCTCGAATTGCCCAGCCAGAGTCAGGACATCTCACTGACGAATTCCGTTCTGGGTGGCCTGGGCAGTGGCGGTGCGGGTGGATCAGGCACCGGACAACACATCGCGGTGATCGCTACCGGTTACTCGGCGTACGCCGACCAGGGTCTGCAGGAGATCGTCAATCAGCTCAATGACCATACCTACACGAGCTTCAGCGCCACCTTGATAACACCCGACCAGGCGGACACGCTGGCCGAGCTTCAGCAGTACGACGCTGTGGTGGTTGGCGGCAGCCGGTATGACTACGCCCCGTTCGGAACCTATGCCGCGGCATTGCGCGCCTA
>JAUSNM010000094.1 GCA_030645535.1 Gallionella sp.
GGTGTAGTGCATTCCCAATGCGCCGCGTTCTTCGTCATCGGCCACCGCTGGAATCATGCTGCCGAAAATATCAGGATTGATTTGTTGCCAGTTCAGGTTGCCTGCGTGTATCAAATAAGTGCGCGCCATGCGGGTGAAACGCGGCACGCAGGTTGAGCCGGAGAACAGGCCACCATTCACATAAGGGAAGCCATTGGCCCAGTTCGGCAAACGGGGCTCGGCATTGGTGCGTTCGCTACTCTTGATGTTCATGGCGAGGAAGATGGTTTCCATCACCTCATGGGTGTTGGAGCCATCGCGCTCGCTCATCTGCTCGATGGTGTGGGTGAACAGGCCATCGCCATTGAATATATCGGTGTCTTCAGCAAAAAAACAGAACACCAGCCGTGCCATGAAATGGTTCATGTCTGCGCGGCGCTCATCCTTGGCCCACTCGGGATTCTCATTCAGCAACTCGACGTACAGTTTGTTCAGCCGCGCGGTAGCGCGCACGTCAATGGGGTTGTCCCTGATCTCCTTGATCGTAGAGATACCGGCCAGCGGCAGGAAGAAGCCGAAATGGTTGGGGAAGTCGGTATAGGCGCAGACGATAGTTTCAGTGCCCGCCAAATCTTCGGCCTCAAGGGTCTGCCCGTCGGTGGCGAGTATGAATTTTGCTTTGGCTTTGGTGGTGGAGGGGCTGGTGCGCAATGCCTTAAGGGTGTCGCCCACCGCACCCGCTTCGCACACGGCGATATGGATATTGTTGCGCTGAAGTACACCGCCTGGCACATCCGAAGCGTTGTTGTTACCCGTGCGCAAGCGCTTGACCGCCGTATCCTTATTGCCAAAGGCTGCTAAAAACGCGAATGGAAATTCAACCGCATCGAAGGGCTGAAGCGCTAAATCCGATATGGCTTCTTCGATTTCTACTGCATTCATTAGGGCATCTTGTCTGTGTAATTATTTGTGCTTGCGACCTGCTGCGGTCAGTGACCAACGCGGCCCAGCAGGAGAGCATCCATTGTAAATGGTTACACGTCGCAACAGTAACCGGGGAACTTCGCTTTCGCACGAAATGAATGGCAATCACGTTTTTGACTGCCCACGATTTACCGGAGGCAGCGGCTGATTGAGGAAATTATTATCCAGCCCTCTCGTGTGCGCGTTATATGCCCAGCGCACGAATTGCTCTAATAGTTTCACATTCTCTGAATCTAAGCGCGTATTTTCAGTTTCCAGCCTTGCGATTCGTTCCAAGGCTTTTTGCAATTCGACCGAGTGAACGATACGAATCGTTCCATCCCCACCTGCAAGCCCTGTCTTGCGCAGCTCGAAAGCATTGCGAATACGCTCGTGTTTATGCAGCGTCTGGCGAGTGTAGCGATTGTGCATGCGCAACTCGACGGCATCAATCAACAATTCCCATGTTAATTTTTCAGACCAACCATCGAGAATTTCAACAATTTGTTTAATACCCGCATCATCTAGGTTCTTTGATCTTTGCTGTGCCATGTCATTCTCCAATTGAGGCTGGCACGCCTGAAGAATGCGATGTCACATGACCAATCGCATTGGCGACATCTATTCTGCGCTGCATATTGATTGTCTCTACGATTGGCTTCGGCGGGGACAATTGAATCACTGCGCCTATTGGCACTTTAGGATCATCTATGATGGAACAGAGCTGTGACAATCGCTCCACGGTTGACGCGTGGTGTTCCAACCAACGATCACTACCGTAGTAGCCATCTTTTGTGGCTTCATCTGCCCGACGCAATAAATCGCGCGCCTCCTCAAGTTGCTGACGCAACCGACGCTCCTTCTCTTCATCACCCTTTACGCAAATCAAGTCGGTGCAATGAATGCAATCCCGATGCTGCTGGCATGGCGACATGGTGTAGTCGTGGATGCAATACCCCAACTCAGTGGTATGAGCAGTCGGCACAACCAAACGAGCGAATTCGTCTCTAGGGATTAGCGTCTTTTTTGCAAGTTCAGCAAGTGGGCCAAACATGGTGCTGTCATCACCAATCGCATCGCGAATTTTCTGTACCATTTGACCCGGCGTGACATGGTCATATGCGGCGTTTTGCCGAATGTCTTTTCGGCCAGACCACTTGGCTATGTCAAGCTGACTTAGACCACCCGCTTGTGCTAGCGTATTCAAATAATGTCGAAATTGATGAGTGGTAACTTTGATATCGTTTCCATCTGGTTCAACAAACTCAAATCTAGAGAATACCGAAGGAAAGCCGTGAACAACCCGTTCACCAAGACCTGTATTAATTTGATCTATGCTAATCGGCTCAATCATGCAATTAAAAGTTCCACGCTGAGCATGAAGCTGATTAACGCGAACAACAAATAGGGCGTCGCTGTATTTACAGCCAGTTTCTTTATCCAGCAGTGGAAAATCTCTTGGCAACATTCCAATAACAGTTTTTTCCGCATCAGAAAATCGCACAAAATCACTTCTACCTTTCTTGGTCGAATGAATTTTATTCGCATTACACCAGGCTTTAGCTGAACCATTTGAATTTAAGCCCAGAATCTCCGCCAATTCCTGCATTGATACCCACTCTTGCCCGCGTAAATATTCAAGCTCACCAACTAAATAAATTCCCCCTGAATCCTCCTCGTACCATTTGGCAATACGACGCGACTCATCCGTTAGCTTGCGAATTTTCCCGATAGCCTCTTGAACAACGCTTGCCATTGATGGCACAACCCATTTAATCATCGGCTCCGCACCTTTTGCTGGCCACCAGCGCAAACCGTAAGCTTCGTCACCAGTTTTGCTGTTTTTCTGGCGAACTTCGCAATCAAGCGGGAGTGATAACAGTTCACTAATTCGATCTGGCGAGGCACACAACATCGCCGCGACCGAGCTAACTATCACGTCAATTGGCTCTATCGCATTACGGAATATGTGCGGCAACGCATCCAAGGCTGCCTGCGATGGCATTTTATCTTTACGACGCTCATCAAACTCTTTACCAACCCTAACCGCATCACCAGGACGCTTAATAAAGTTTCGCCACCGAGCGGGGATGGTTGTTAGTTTGTTATACGCCAAAAAGTCAGCCAGCATTTCAAGCTGTCCGCCCATCCTATATGCTGCAGCTTCGGAGTATTTTTCGACGATCATCTGTGCAGCGCGATTAAAGATCAGAATATCTGAACGGGTCGGATCAGCATCCCCACCGTTTTCTCTTAATGCAGCTTCCAAAACGCGCAACGCCGTAAGCCTTGGCCCAAGCCCAACAATGGGTCGAAATCCCTGCATATATCGTATATAGGCTTTGGCAAAAGGCAGAAATAGCACTGCCATTGAAGACGGGGAATTATCGTTAACCGTCGCCAGATTGCTAAAGACCAGCCTATGACGTTTGTTTCCACGTCCTTTTAAATTGATTGAGTCAGTTATGTCCCAAACATTTTCGTCAAAAGGCAGATCAGCGCCGAAAACGGTCAGTTCGTTGCGACATGAATTGATAAAACCGCGCAGGTTCTCGGATGCATCAAGCTCCGCCTTCGGCTTAAATAGGATTAAATCAGACATCCATGACCTCCTTCATTTCAGCCCGAATCTCTTCGCAGCGACGCACCACTTCGGCCACAGCCAAAATCGTTCTGTCATTGATAGATGCAATGCGCGCGTCACTTCCTATCAGCAAACGTTCGCGCTCCGAAATCAGATGATTAAGGACGGCTTCATGCGGCCCATCTAACCAAGGCTGAAAACTCCGGCAGGTATAGCAAGAAATGGGGGCCAATGAGCCGCAGAAGCCATACTTCCCGCAGTTTCCCATCGGCTTCATAGATGGATCAATTCGTGGATCACATATACGACTTGTTGGATCGCCCTTGCGAGCCGCCTCGGACTCATCGGCAATAATGACACCGGAAAAAGCTTGCGCCAGTGGTGCGAGATGCATTGCCATCGCTCTATCGATGCGTTCAACAATCTCTGGCGTGGCCTGAACATAAACACCGACATTTTGGGTATCTGTGTGATCAAGAAGCTCTGCGATTACCAACTCGCCGTGACCTTCCATCGCGGCGCGAGTTCCAAGTGTGCGACGGAATCGCGTAGCTGTTATATGCAGCGGTTCTCCTGTTCGCTCCGATACTACATTCAGCTTGCTTAACGCATCTTTGAGATCAACTGACAAAGATTTAGAGGTTCGATGATATTCAAATCCTTTTGGCTCATTTTCACTAGAACGCTTTGCAGAAAACAATGGGGCCTGACTCGGGTCACTGAGAATGCCAATATATTTTTCATGGATCTCCTCAGCATGCTGTACAAGCTTCCCACCAATTTTTGGAATTAACACACGATACCTAAAATCTCCACGTGACAATTGCCCGCGTTGCTTGGCACGAGGAACTCGTAGTGTATATACAGTTGTTCCATCCTTTGATTCCTCGGTTCCAACATCGCATACTTTGAGCGAAGCATATTGAATGGGGCGTTGTCCAAGTGCCAAAAACAACCAGACGAGGAGATAGTCACCCAAGCTCATATGATTTGCCTCATAAGCCTTATCCACAGCATCATGAATTGCCGCTACCTCAATGTCGGTAAACGGTCCATCCAACGTATCCATCGTTGAAACTGCCTCACCTTTTCGGTTCCCTTTGATACGCAGTTGCTTGAGCAATGCGATGGCATCATCAGTTACACCAGGCATGCCTAGGTCGTGCCATTTTTTCAGGAACCCAGATAAGCTTCCAAGATACCAAGAGTTCTTGCTCGATAAACTCGCCCTGTAATTTATGAGAACGTTGCTGGTAATAAGCGGAAGTTCACCTGCTTCTTGCTGGTTGCTCTTTAGCATGTGCTGGAAGCGTTCAAACATATTCATCAGGTGGTCAGGCGACTTATTTTCTGCATACCAGATCAACACCCTCTTGGCTGAGTTGACTAGCCACTCTGTTGCATTCAAACTGGTGAAATCCAAGCTGATGGTTACCGTATTATCTCGATAAGACCATCTATCAAAACGTGGATCAAATCGTGCGCCGTTAGGCGTCTTCACTTCACTTGGCAAATCTAGTAATGAATTGTGTAGTGGAACTATTGGCAGCAAATTACTCATCGCCACTTTCCCTTTCGATTAGTTTGTGTTGCAACTGAAGTGAAGCTTCCCTAGCTTTCTTGCGAATATGGCGACGCGTATAAGTAGCTGCTGTCCCTGATGTCTCAGACCATCCCATCAAATATGACCGTGCTTTCTTTTCAGCTTCTTCTCCAACCTTATTGGCATCCATCTCTTCAGAGAATCGGTCGTTCCAAGTATGGCGGAAGATATGTGGAAAAACATGGCTAGGAATATCAGGGCATTTTTTACGAAGCACATTGAATATTTTGTTCAGCGATGGAATCGACAAAGGAGCACCAGTATCCGAAGCAATAAAAAGAAAGTCATGTTTTCTGGCACCACGAATCGCTGAGCGCTGATTCATGATGTAAGCGTTGGATTTATCTAAAAGTCCTGAAGATATTGGAATTTCTCTTCCCTTTGTCTTGACCTTAGGCTGGTTTCTTCTTGGGTCATTTGGATTGTCCGCCCGACGAACCACCGTTACAGTACCGTCCCGAAATTTAATATCTCCAATACGGACATTAAGCAGTTCACCGCGCCGCAGCCCGAAACAAAGCAGCCATTCAATAATGAGTGCGTTTCGACATCGGGAATGCTCATCCGTCCATGGGTTATCTGACGAGTGCGGATCAATGACTTTCAGGATTCGCTCAACTACTTCCGGTTCCAATCCCTCGCGCTGATCAAGTTCCCCTGATTTATAGCTGGCTGATGGAAGACGAGCATCAATAGCATGCGATGTATACTGAGTCGAAGATTCCAACGTAATTCGGAGCGATGCATCAATGCCATGTTTGGACATGCGCGCAATAGCAAGCCATGTCAGATAATCGCGGATATTCCTTAGCCTTGTTGCTGCAGAACCGGGATCAATTTCAACCTCAGGAAGCCCTGCCGATTTCATCCTTAATTTTTCCAGCGAAACGACTGATGAAGCAGATTGCTGAGACAAGCACGGAGCTTCATCCAGCATGGAATGGATCTTTTCCAGAGGCAACCGACATACCCCAACCAACTCCTCGATTTCCCCAAGAGAAAGTAATTGCCCTTCACCCAAGCGATCTTCCAGGTTAATCTTCCTCAGTTCAAGGAACAGCAGAAACACCATCACCGACCTTAAATAACTGTCGATCGTGTTGGATGCCCTGTTTCTTGAGCGCACCTCCGATAATGAAAAGATGGTTGGCTCAAACATGGGCAAGCCATCCTGACCAAGGAGAACAGGCAGACGTTCGCCTGAAGAAGTTACGATTGTTTTAACCCTATAACGAAGATGCACTGTTTACACTCTTTCAAGGTATTCTCTACGAAGAAATAATAGCAAACAATTAAAATAATGTAAACAAAGAAAAAACCCCTATATCAAAAGACATAGAGGGTTTAGTTTACATTATTACCATAGGTAAATTCTAGAACGGAATGTCGTCGTCGAAGTTATCGAAGCTGCGGCCGGCGCCGGATGACGCCGGGGCAGGTGCGGCTGATCTTGCAGGCGCCGCAGAACGCTGAGGTGCTGACTGCTGAGGGGCGGAATACTGTTGATCTTCAACCACTTCGAAATTGCCGCCGGTCGACTTGCCGCCCAGCATGGTCATTTCATTGACGACGATGTCGGTGGTGTAACGGTCTTTGCCTTCCTTGTCCTGCCACTTGCGGGTTTGCAGCTTGCCTTCAACGTAGATCATCGAGCCCTTCTTCAGGTACTCGCCAGCCACCTCGGCGAGACGGCGGTAGAAAACCAGATTGTGCCACTCGGTTTTTTCCTGCTTTACGCCGCTCTTGTCCTTCCAGTTTTCGGAAGTGGCCAGCGTCGCGTTGGTAACGGCTTCGCCATTGGGCATATAGCGGGTTTCCGGGTCTTTACCCAAACGCCCGATCAAAATTACTTTATTTACCGACATGTCATGCTCCCTTTGTGTTGTCCGCTATGCAAAATATTTTTTCAGCCCGATTATAGCCGACTGCCTGCCATCCGGTCATAGTGGAATCAGTCGCCGTGTAACGGGCTGTTGGCAGCCGGGGTTACCAGTCGCTCTACCGTTTCCTCATCAAACCCTTTCATGTCTACCTTGAGGCAGGCCATGCATTCAGCCGCAACGACCAGGACTTCCTTCACGCCCGGCACGCCGGACAGTTGCAGCTGTAATTTCATCCCCTCAGTGTCGGTCATTTCACCCAGGTGGTACATCTTGGTGCGCACGACGGCCGGCGGCTGCATGCCGGATACCACGATCAGCCAGACAAACAGCAGGACGATGGCAAAGATGAACACAGCATCGTGTCCCACATACTGCATCAGCGCACCGCCCACTGCGGCACCGAAGAACGCACCCAGAAACTGCACGCTGCTGTACACACCCATCGCGGTTCCCTTGGCGGCCAGCGGGGCGATCTTGGAAATCATCGAGGGCAAGGTCGCTTCCAGCACGTTGAACGCGGTGAAGAAAATCAGCAACGCGGCAGCCACTCCCCATAAACTGTCTTGCATGAACATTAACATCAGCTGCCCGCACATCGCCAGCGCCACTGCCGCCATGAAGACCTGCTTCAACTTGGCTTTTTTCTCGGCGATGACAATTGCCGGCACCATCAGCACGAACGCGATCAACATCACCGGCAAATAAATCTTCCAGTGTTCTGATGCCTCCAGCCCGTCGCGTTGAAGCACAAACGGCACTTGCATGAATACCGACATCAGGATTGCGTGCAGCGAGAAGATGCCGAAATCCAGACGGCGCAATTCGGGGTTTTTCAACACCTCGGCAAACTTGCTGCCATTGGCTTCCGTGTCGCTGTGAAAGCGCGTGATCGCAGGATTCGGAATAACGAACCGCACGATACCCATCGCCAGCAAGGCCAGCACGCCGGTCAATGCGAAGATGCCCGGCACACCCAGCACGCCGTTCAGCATAGGCGACAAAATCAGCGATATCGAAAAAGTGATGCCGATGGTCATGCCTATCATCGCCATCGCCTTGGTGCGATGCTCTTCGCGGGTCAGATCGGCGGTCAACGCCATCACGGCCGCGTTGATCGCACCTGCACCCTGAATCGCACGACCGGCAATCACCCAATAAATGTTATCGGCAAAGGCGGCGATAAAACTGCCCAGCGCAAAAATCACCAGGCCTGCGTAAATGATCGGCTTGCGCCCGTAGCGGTCGGACATCCAGCCGGCGGGAATCTGCAAGACGGCCTGGGTCAGGCCATAAGCGCCGAGCGCGATGCCCATCAGCAGGTGACTGCTCCCCCCGGGCAGCTTTTCGGCATACAGCGCGAAGATCGGCAGTATGATGAACAAGCCCAGCATGCGCAGGCCATAGATGCCTGCCAGGCCAAAGCTGGCGCGTCGCTCGGTCGCGGTCATTGAGTCGGATATATGTTGCATGGGTATCTTGAAAGACTGGAAAGGTGCGCATTTTAGCAGGTCGCAGGTACTGCCAACAAATAAAGCCGCAGATGCGTAGCGGCTTGTCGCAGGCTGCCACCATCGACTACATTGCCCTGCAGGGTGCAATTTACGACTTCGACATCAGGTCGTTCGCCATTGTGCTGCCTTTTTTCTCGTCCAGCATTTCCATACTGATCTTGTGGAATTCGGCGCGATCAATATCCACGTAGCGCAGGAATGCGTCGATCTGTGTGGTCTCCCACAGCTCGGGGTGAGGAATGCCGAAGTACTCGCGCATGATGTGTTCGGCCAGATAGCCCATGGCGATTTGCAACGACACCCATTTCGGAACATCTTTCTTCTGCGGCCCGTCCAGAAACATTTCTACATTGAGGTGCAGACGCACAGATTGCTGCGTGTTTTCCGGCAACAGCCATTTTTTGGTAAAGTGGCCGCTGATAATGGCGTGATCGATGCTGCTCTGCTCAACCTCGACCTGAGCCATATACATTTTTTTATCCGACAAAGTGCTGTTGCTCAGCTGACCTGACTTGACCCGATGCGCGATCATCAACGGAATAGCCGCATCGCGGAACAATACGTGAATATAAACCTCGTCACGCGCCAAACCGATAATCCGGTTGGCCAGCTCGGCCGCGAATGCAGCCGTAACCGAGGTACGCTCCCAGAAACAGCGCACGCCGTCGCCCTGAACATCGACGCCGGCATTTTTCAACGCAATCGCCGTGACGATATTGATCACATTGCGTATACCCAGGAACATCACTGCCTGCTGGACGGAAAGCATCTTGGCGCGCAGCCCGAAAAAGGGAGAATTGACGGTTTTGAGCAAGGCTGCGGTCATGGCCGGGTCTTTTTCGGCCAGGTTGCCGATGGCGCGCATATCCGGGGAGGATTGATTTTGCGCCCGGGTCATTTCAATAATCACGCGGGGACAGGCCGGTATTTCAATGGAAGACGCGAAATTCACCAGCTTGTCATCGGAAACTCCGTAGTGATCAGCGGAATGCTTGTTGTAATGCAATACGTGTTCTCCTAATCAAGTGTTATGACCACTCTCTGCTTTTTTGAGTCATCTGACCGGATTGGACAAAGCTGCATGAGTTATAGATTGTATTCGACTGGTCGCTGTTGGCGTACCAATCCGGCATTTTATCAGGGATAATATGCATCAGGGCACGCCTGAACGAATGCGATGCAAAACCTGCCGCAACGCCCTGCCATTTGACGCAAGGTGCGTGTGAGGCAATTCCCCGAGTGGATCGAAAATACAGATAGAGAGCAGATATGGGCGCACAGTGGAAAGCCAGACATAAAGAAGTAGCAGCAAACGCCAAGGGACGCATTTTCGGCAAGCTGTCCAAGGAAATCATGGTAGCCGCCCGATCCGGCGCCGACCCTGACATGAACCCGCGCCTGCGACTGGTGGTGGAACAAGCCAAGAAGGTATCCATGCCCAAGGAGACGCTGGAGCGCGCGATCAAGAAGGGCGCAGGCCTGCTCGACGAGGGGATGAGCCTGGAACGGCTGACCTACGAAGGCTTTGCACCGCACAGAGTGCCCGTGATCGTCGAATGTCTGACAGACAACACCAACCGCACTTACCCGAACATTCGCGTGTTGTTCCGCAAAGGGCAACTGGGCGCATCGGGTTCGGTTGCCTGGGACTTCGACCATCTTGGCATGATCGAGGCGACACCCGCCACAAAAGATGCTGACGCCGAGCTTGCGGCGATCGAGGCAGGCGCTCAGGATTTCGAACCCGGTGATGAAGGGGCTACGCTGTTTCTGACCGACCCGGTCGATCTGGATGCGGTATGCCGCGCACTGCCGGCTTTCGGTTTTACGGTGCAGTCTGCGCTGATAGGCTACCGCGCAAAAAATCCCGTGACACTGAACGAGGCGGAACGCGAGGAAGTCGAAGCGTTCCTGGAAGCCATCGATGCCGATGATGACGTGCAGAATGTCTATGTCGGACTGGCCGGTTAAAGCAAAAGTCGTCCCGCGACTTTAGTGCGATTGCCGCCCGAATTCACACCAAATGATCCCATTTTCCATCCTTGACCTGTCCCCGATCAACGAAGGAAGCGATGCTGCCCAGTCGTTTCGCAACACGCTTGATCTTGCCCGGCACGCAGAGCGCCTGGGCTACCAGCGCTTCTGGCTGGCCGAGCATCATGGCATGCCGGGCATTGCCAGCGCCGCGACCGCTGTCCTGATCGGGTACGTAGCCGGTGGCACGTCGACCATCCGCGTCGGTGCCGGCGGGATCATGTTACCCAACCATTCGCCTCTGGTAATTGCCGAACAGTTCGGCACCCTGGAATCGCTGTTTCCCGGACGTATAGACTTAGGGCTAGGGCGCGCGCCGGGCTCAGACCAGCTCACCGCGCGCGCCTTGCGCCGCAATCTCGCCTCCGATTCAAGTCAGTTCCCCAATGATGTCGTCGAACTGATGGATTACTTCTCGGCCGAGAAGCGGCATGCGGTTCGCGCCGTTCCGGGCGCCGGCCTGAACGTGCCGATATGGATACTGGGATCGAGCCTTTTCGGCGCACAGGTGGCGGCGGCCCTGGGTCTGCCCTACGCATTCGCATCGCATTTTGCGCCGGATCAGATGATGCAGGCGATTGCCCTGTATCGCGCCACCTTCAAGCCGTCTGCTCAACTGGCGAAGCCGTACGTGATGCTCGGCTACAACGTCTTTGCGGCAGATACCGACGAGGAGGCACAATTTCTCGCGACTTCAATGCAGCAGGCATTTGTCAGCCTGCGCAGCGGCCACCCCGGGCGTCTTCAGCCGCCGGTGGAGGGTTATCTGGACAGCATCGCCCCGCATCAGCGTGACGTGCTGGGCGAGATCCTGTCATGCGCCGCGATCGGCTCGCCCGACACGGTAAAACGTACATTGAAGGCATTCATCGAACAGACAGGCGCGGATGAATTGATGATCACATCGCAGATTTTCGACCATTCAGCACGCCTGCGTTCATATGAGATCACCGCAGACATCCGGGCATAGAAGACTTTCATTGCCCGGGGCCGGCAATAGCTCCGCCGCCTGACGGCTGACCCGCGCGGACAGATGCAAAAGCCGCCAGTGTCCGGTTCGCAGCAGCTAAAGCGCGTCGGCACCCGGTCGATCGCAGCAGGCCAGATCGGCAACATCTGCGTCGCCCAATTTGCCGGCGGCGTCACGTAACGCAGTGCGCAGGCCTTCCTCCAGGACAGGATGATAAAACGGCATGCTCAACAACTCGCGCACCGTCAGCTTGCGCTGTACCGCCAACGCCAGCAGATGGGCAAGGTGCTCACCTTGCGGCGCACACATCTCGGCACCTGTTAACCTGCCACTGTTTCTGTCGGCATAGACGCGCAACAGGCCGTAATTAACCTCCGCCATACGCGCGCGCGCCTGACTTGAAAAATCGACCTCGCCGATGACGGTCTCATTCTCGTTAAGCTCATCGAAGGCCTGTCCGATCACGGCGATGCCGGGATCGGTAAATACAATCGCAAGCGGCACCCGTCGTTCGAAGCATACCGGCTGATTCCGCAGCGCGTTATATCCGGCGATATATCCCTCGTCGAGCGCCTCATGCAGTAACGGCAGATGACGGTTGGCATCGCCTGCGATGTACACGGGAAGATCAGCGATCTGCATGGTGCGCGAATTGAAAGGCGGCACACCGTGTTCATCGAGTTCGACTCCCAAATTTTCGATACCCATCTGATCGACATTGGGGCGTCGACCGAGTGCGACGAGCACCTTGTCGACCAGGACACTCTCGCCTCCGGCACGCACGCGGATACGCTCACCTTCGATGACAGGCTCAGCGGCCAGTCCCAGTTGCAGGGTGAACTCCGCCCGCAATAATGCCACGGCCAGCTTGTTGACATGAGGATCGCTCAGTCCGGCGATATAATCCGCAGCATCGAAACCGGTCACCTCTATGCCAAGCCGCGCGAGCGACTGGGCGATCTCGCTGCCAAGACCACCCATGCCAATAATCGCCATGTTTGATGGCAGCGTTTCCTGATCGAACAAATCATCGCTGGTCAGCATCCGTGCGCCGAGTGCAGCCCACTCTTTGGGAACGACCGGACGAGACCCTGTCGCGATGATGATCTTTTTGGCATGCAAGCGACGTTCACCGACATCGAGTACCTGCGGTTCGAGGAACCGTGCGCGGCCCGCAATGCTGCGATCTTGCAGGTCGTCAGTGAGCTTGAGCATGCCCTCGACGAAACCGTCGCGCAACCGGCGCACGCGCCTCAAGACAGCGGGAATATCGACGGTAAGCCTTTCTGCACCGCTCACGCCAAAGGCATCAAGCGACTTGCGCCGGTGAAAAGCGTTGGCCGCTTCGATGAGCGCTTTCGAAGGCATGCATCCGGCCCGCGCGCAGGTACTGCCGTATGGGCCTTCATTGATCAACACAAAATTATCAGTCTGCTTGCGCACTTCACGCAGCGCCGTGAGGCCGGCAGATCCTGCGCCAATGATAGCGACGTCGTATGATTTAGTCATGATTTCTCCTTCTGATATCCGCGCCACCCTAATCTTTCCAGCGCGCTCGAACCGTGCGCCAGCCAACATAGTGAGGAACGCCACGAAGGCCGCCCGGTGACGAAGGTGATGGGCGTGATTTGTTTGTTGGCGGGATGTCATGGTCGAAGCCGCCACCTTAATTTTGGCTCTATGTGATTTACAGTGAGTACGCAAATTTACAAACTCACTTCTGCCGGGGGCAGCCCGGCTGCTGGTCGCCTTGGCTGCGTCCATGTTTGTTTTCAATGTTGCGCCCAAACTGCGTTTTCTTTTGCCGCCAAACAATACCAAAGACAACGAAGTTGCAGTGAGGCATAACTTGCTCAGTTATGCCGAAACTAAAAGGCGACCCCGGCTTGCCGCGCCAGCCTGTCTTGCATAAGACAGGCTGCGTATCCTTGATAGCCAGCAAACAGCGGGGCTGCGGAACTCGCACGATCCGCTACGCGGCCACGTACTCAAACAATCCTCGCCCAACTGCACCGCTGTCTGCTGGCTATCTTCGGCGGCGCACAGGGGTTCAGGGTGGTATCGAACAAGCTTTATTCCATCGTATTTCATGCTATGTAAAATCAACTTCACCCACTCCATTTCATATAGCCGCTTAATTTTTTAGTTTATATTAGCGCCCATGACTACCACGCCACCCGATGCACTACTCTTTATTGCCCCCGGCTGCCCGCACTGCCCTGCCGTTTTGCAGGGACTGAGCGAACTGGTAAAGGAATCGCTTATTGGAAAAATGACGGTCGTGAATGTTGCCGCGCATCCCGAACAGGCTGCGGAGTATGGCGTACGCGCCGCTCCCTGGCTGCGCCTGGGTTCGTTTACCCTCACCGGCGCACACAGCCTTGCCGAACTGCGCCAGTGGACCGGGTGGGCGAGCAGCATTGATGGTGCAGCGCACTATGTTGAACACTTGTTAAAGCAAGGCGGCTACAAACAGGCTGCTGTCTTTATCACTGAGGAGACGAGTCGCTTGCAGCCTCTGCTTGCCATCATCGCCGACCCCGGGGCCAGTCTCGACGTACGCCTTGGCGTGAGCGCGCTGCTGGAAGCCCATGCCAACGAACTACACAAGCTGCTGCCCCAACTGGCCGATCTTACCCTTCATGCCGACCATCGCGTGCGCGCCGACGCCTGCCATCTGCTCGGTCTCACTGGCAGCAGCGCCGCACGCACTTATATCGAAACCTGCCTCAAGGATGCTCACAAAGAGGTGAGGGAAATAGCCGAAGAGGCATTGGCGGAACTCGCGAAAACGTAATGCGAAGCTGAGCCCCTAATGTGAGGACGCGGCGAAGCGACGCATTTTGATTGACTTCAGGCGCGTTAATGCAAGCGCCCGACATTCTCATCGCCGCCTAGCCGCCCATCGCCTAGCAACACTTGAAACTATTCGGTATGGGACAAACTATCCAAAAGCGATAGCCAAGTCGCGGCTTTCCCCGCAGGCGGGGAAAGCGCAGATAGGGTACGGAGCCAGGCCGGCTGGAAATACGATATTTAATTCCTGCGATGGATGCAGCCATAAAGACCGTTCGGCAATCAATCAGCGTGGTTAAAGCAGTTTGGGATTGCGCACGAAAGCGCGTATATTAACGCGTCATCTTCACAACGCAGAGCCATCATGGAAAGCATCAAGATACGCGGTGCGCGCACGCACAACCTGAAGAACATCAACCTCGATCTGCCGCGCCACAAGCTGGTGGTGATCACCGGACTGTCCGGCTCCGGCAAGTCGTCGCTTGCCTTCGACACCCTGTATGCCGAGGGGCAACGCCGCTACGTGGAGTCCCTGTCCGCCTACGCGCGGCAGTTCCTGCAACTGATGGAAAAGCCGGATGTGGATCTGATCGAGGGGCTGTCGCCCGCGATTGCGATAGAACAGAAAGCGACGTCCCACAACCCGCGCTCCACCGTCGGCACAGTCACCGAAATTCACGACTATCTGCGCCTGCTGTTCGCCCGCGCTGGGGATCCGTATTGCCCGCAGCACGATCTGGTGTTGCAGTCACAAAGCGTAGGCCAGATGGTCGATCATGTGCTCGAACTGCCGGAAGGCACGCGCATCATGATTCTGTCGCCACTGGTGGTGGATCGCAAAGGCGAGCAACTGGACATGTTCGACGAGCTGCGCGCCCAGGGTTTCACCAGGCTGCGCATCAACGGCACGGTATACGAGATCGACGCGCTGCCGTCCTTGCAGAAGACCCGGAAACACACCGTCGAAATCGTCGTGGACAGGCTCAAAGTCAATCCGGACGCAAAGCAGCGCCTGGCCGAATCGTTCGAAACTGCGCTGCGCCATTCCGATGGGCGTGCCGTGGCGGTCGAGATGGACTCAGGCGTCGAGCACCTGTTCTCGGCCAAATTTGCCTGCCAGATTTGCAACTACTCACTGCCCGAACTCGAACCGCGCCTGTTCTCGTTCAACAATCCAATGGGCGCATGTCCCAAGTGCGATGGCCTCGGCGTCATCACCTTTTTCGATCCGAAACGCATTGTCTCTCTCCCCTCATTATCCTTGAGTTCAGGTGCAATCAAGGGCTGGGACAGGCGCAATCAGTTCTATCACCAGTTGCTGTCAGGTCTTGCACGACATTACGACTTCGACCTTGAACAATCTTTCGAAAGCCTGCCGGACAACATCCAGCAGATCATCTTGTATGGGACCGGCAAAGAGGAGATCGCGTTCCAGTATATGAATGACCGTGGTAAACCGATGCTGCGCGAACATGCCTTCGAAGGCGTGGTCAATAATCTGGAACGCCGCTACAAGGAAACCGATTCACCCACCGTGCGCGAAGAGCTGTCGAAATACCTGAACGGCTGCACCTGCCCCTCCTGCCACGGCACGCGTCTGCGTGTGGAAGCGCGCCATGTGCGCTTCGCGGACAAGAATCTGTATGAGATCAGCGCGCTACCGCTGAAACAGGCACTTGATTTCTTCCTGGGATTAAAACTGCAAGGACAGAAACAGGCGATTGCAGAAAAGATCGTGCATGAGATCGCCAGCCGACTGACATTTTTGAATAACGTAGGCCTTAATTACCTGACGCTGGAACGTTCTGCCGAAACCCTCTCCGGCGGCGAGGCGCAGCGCATCCGGCTGGCCTCCCAGATCGGCTCGGGGCTGACCGGCGTGATGTATGTGCTGGACGAGCCTTCCATCGGATTGCATCAGCGCGACAACGACCGGTTGCTGACCACCTTGTATAAGCTGCGCGACATGGGCAACAGCGTGATCGTCGTGGAACACGATGAAGACGCGATCCGCCATGCCGATTATGTGGTGGACATGGGGCCGGGTGCAGGAGAACACGGCGGCATGATCGTAGCGGAAGGCACGCCTGATGAGATTTGCAACAATCCCGAGTCGCTTACCGGCGATTATCTGACGGGACGCCGCCAGATCCCGATGCCGAGCAAACGCCTGAAACCGGATCCCGAACGCATGCTATGCATCGTCGGTGCTTGCGGCAACAATCTCAAAGACGTCACGCTCAACCTGCCGGTAGGCTTGCTGGTGTGTGTCACCGGCGTGTCAGGCTCGGGCAAATCCACGCTGATCAACGACACACTGTATCCCGCCGTGTCGCAGCATTTGTATCGCAGCAACACCGAACCTGCCCCGTTCGCATCTGTCAGCGGGCTGGAATTTTTCGACAAGGTGATCAACGTCGATCAGTCACCGATCGGACGTACGCCGCGTTCCAACCCGGCCACTTACACCGGCCTGTTCACACCGATACGCGAACTGTTCGCAGGAGTCCCTTCTTCGCGCGAACGCGGCTACGGGCCGGGGCGTTTCTCGTTCAACGTCAAGGGCGGGCGCTGCGAATCCTGCCAGGGCGATGGCGTGATCAAGGTGGAGATGCACTTCATGCCGGACATCTATGTGCCCTGCGATGTATGCCACGGCCAGCGCTACAACCGCGAGACACTGGAGATTCAATACAAGGGACGCAACATTCAGCAGATATTGCAGATGACGGTAGAGGCGGCACATGAATTCTTCAAAGCCGTACCGCTCATCGCACGCAAGCTTCAGACCCTGCTCGACGTGGGCTTAGGCTATATCACGCTGGGGCAATCGGCCACCACGTTGTCCGGCGGCGAAGCGCAACGCGTCAAACTCTCTCTTGAACTGTCCAAGCGTGACACCGGCCGTACCCTGTACATCCTGGACGAGCCCACCACCGGCCTGCATTTTCACGACATCGCACTGTTGCTGCGCGTGATTCACAAGCTGCGCGACCAGGGCAACACGCTGGTGGTGATCGAACACAACCTCGACGTGATCAAGACTGCGGATTGGGTGATCGACCTGGGACCGGAAGGCGGCGACGGCGGCGGGCAGATCATCGCGCAAGGCTCGCCACAGGACATCGCCAGGAACAAGAAAAGTGTAACCGGGGTTTATTTGAAGCAGGCGCTGGCCGCATGCAAATAACGCCACACATCGAAATCCCGGATTCTGAGATTGAACTGAATGCGATTCGCGCTCAGGGTGCGGGCGGGCAGAACGTTAACAAAGTCTCGACCGCGATCCACCTGCGCTTTGACATCAATGCCTCGTCTTTGCCGGAGGAGTACAAGGAGAAGTTGAGACAACTTGCCGACAGGCGCATCAACAATGACGATGTGATCATCCTCAAGGCGCAGCGCTTTCGCAGCCAGGAAAAGAACCGCGAGGATGCGCTATCTCGTCTTCAGGCTCTGATCATCAGCGCAGGCATCTCGGCCAAAAAACGCACGCCGACGAAACCCACCAGAAGTTCCAGAAAGAAGCGCCTTGAAGGTAAAACCCGGCGCGGCGATCTGAAAACCTTACGCGGCAAGGTGGCCGAATAACTGCCTGTTCCTCGATTATCAACACTCGAACCTGGCTGGTATCGTCAGGTCCATTGAACCAGGTTCTGCCGGCAGCTACACGCCCCTGGCGTGGACTCACCAGCCTTATCTGCGACTCCTGATAACTGCGATGTTTCGAATGACAATTCTGCTTCCTCCGAGCTCGTATCAACTATAATTTTATCCGGACTGTACCCGACTATATTTGTCAGGTAATATAGCGTATCGATAAATTGCCGGATGGATATACCTCGTGGTTCAACTGAATTTCAACAATCGCTTCGTCGCAGAATTGCCGGGAGACGAGACGGGCATACTGCAATCCCGACAAACACCTGACGTGTGCTGGTCTGCCGTCGAACCGACCCCGGTTGCGCGTCCTGTCCTGCTTGCCTATTCAAGCGAAGTGGCCGGCATGCTGAATCTGTCCGATGAAGAGGTGCATTCGGAAGATTTCCTGGCAGCCTTTTCCGGCAATCGCTTGTTGCCCGGCATGACCGCCTATGCCGCTCGCTACGGAGGGCACCAGTTCGGCAACTGGGCAGGGCAACTGGGCGATGGTCGCGCCATTGCACTGGGCGAAATAATCAACAACAACGGCGAACGATGGGAATTGCAGCTCAAAGGAGCCGGCATGACACCCTATTCACGCAATGCGGATGGCCGCGCGGTGCTGCGCTCCTCGCTCCGGGAATTCCTGTGCAGCGAGGCGATGCATCACTTAGGCATTCCTACTACTCGCGCACTAAGCCTGATTGCAAGTGGCGACAGGGTCATGCGCGACATGTTCTATGACGGCAATCCGGGACTGGAGCCCGGCGCCATCGTCTGCCGCGTTGCGCCCTCCTTTATCCGCTTCGGGAATTTCGAGATTCTGGCTGCCCGCGGTGAACATGAACTACTGCTGCGCCTGATCAACTTTACGATCGGGCGAGACTTCCCGCAGATCAGTTTGCAGTCAGAGGATTACCTGGCGACCTGGTTTCATCTGGTTTGCGAGCGAACCGCACGGCTGGTCGTGGAATGGCTGCGAGTGGGTTTTGTGCACGGCGTGATGAATACCGACAATATGTCCATCATCGGGCTGACCATAGACTACGGGCCTTACGGGTGGATAGACAATTTCGATCCGGGCTGGACGCCCAATACCACCGATGAAGATTGGCGACGCTACACGCTGGCGCAACAACCCGCTATGGCGCGCTGGAACCTGGCGCGACTGGCCGATGCGCTGGCGACTGTCGCGCCCTCCCGCACGCTGCTGGATGAAGGGCTTGTGCATTTCGATGCCACGCTGCAAAGCAGTTTATCCGGCATGCTTGCCGCCAAGTTTGGATTGCTAAAATGGACGGATGAGGATGCCGGTCTGGTGGAAACAGTTTTTGATCTGATGCAGCGTGCAGAAGTTGATATGACGGAATTCTTCCGGGCACTGGCCAACATCAGACAACACGCACCCGATCTGACTGTCTTGCGCAGCGCCTTTTATCAGGAGACGCTTTATCACAATCACAGAGAACTGTTCAATACCTGGCTCGCGCGTTATGCTGCTCGCCTGGCGCTGCAAAAGGATACGGATGAGGCGCGCCGTACCCGGATGAACCTTGTCAATCCGCGTTTTATTCTGCGCAACTATCTTGCCCAACAAGCGATCGAAGCCGCCATGCGTGACGACCTGAGCCTGATAGACAAGCTGATGGAAGCCGCCCGCCATCCTTATGATGAGAATATTCCTGCAGAACTGACTGCCAAGCGTCCGGACTGGGCGATCAATAAACCGGGCTGCTCAATGTTGTCATGCAGCTCATAACGGCATAAACATACTACATTTAATTCAATAACTTATAGAGGAAATTATGATTCTATCCAAATATATTCATCTGCTGTCTGTGCTGATCTGGGTCGGCGGCATGTTTTTCGCCTATGTCGTGCTGCGCCCGGCCATCGTGGAAGTACTCGAACCAATGCAACGCCTGCGCCTGTGGGACTCAGTGTTCCGCCGTTTCTTCAACTGGGTGTGGCCGGCCATCGGCACGCTGCTGATCAGCGGCACTTACATGATCTACCTGTATGGCGGCATGGCTCACGTGGGTCCTCATGTGCACATCATGCTGGCGATGGGCGTCGTGATGATCGCAATTTACGGCCATGTGTTCTTCGGACTCTACCGGAAATTGAGTCGACTGGTCGGCATTCAAAACTGGAAAGAAGCCGGTGAAACGCTGGGCAAGATCCGCAAACTGGTCGCTGTGAATCTGACGCTGGGGCTGCTGACGATGGGCGTGGCAGTGATCGGGATGGTGTGGGGATGAGTCGATGCCGGCAGGTGAAATACTTACCTGGTATGCAGTTTCAACATCGCCGCTTCAATTTTACCCTCAATGATCAGGGGGACGACATGCAGTGATTGCTGCATGGCATCAAGGATCAGTTCGCGCTCGTCCGTGCGCGGATCGTTCAATACATAGTTGACCACTTCGGCGCGATCGCCGGGATGACCGATACCTAAACGCAGACGCCAGAAATCCTTCGTGCCGAGCTGGGCGATGATGTCCTTCAGCCCGTTGTGCCCGCCGTGGCTGCCCCCCATTTTCAGGCGCGCAATACCCGGTTGCAAATCCAGCTCGTCATGCACCACCATAATCTCGGCAGGCAGAATTTTATAGAATTGAACCATTGCGCCAACGGCCCGCCCGGATAGGTTCATGAAGGTCTGCGGCTTGAGCAACGCAACTTCGCATGCGTTCAACTGACCGCGCGCCGCCAGGCCGTGAAACTTTGCCTCGCTCTTGAAACTGATATTTTCGCGACGCGCGAGTTCATCCAGCCACCAGAAGCCGACATTGTGGCGGGTAGTTTCATATTCGCGGCCCGGGTTCCCCAGACCGACAATTAAACGTATTGGATTCATTATAAAAAAACCGTGGTCCACGAAGGACACGAAAAGTACGAAAAGTACGAAAATATTGGTTAGTTGATACATCTCATTTTCAGTTTATCCGTACAGATTCTGACGAGTTTCTGTTTCTGCTACTGCTACTGCTACTGCTAATCAACCTCGCATGAAAAAACAATATAAACGATAAACGCCATACTCAACTTGTGTAGTGTATATATTTTGAATTTTTCGTGTTTTTTGCGAGCATACGCTTTGCGTATTGCCTGCCAAAATCGTTTCGTGTATTTCGTGGACATGAAAAAACCCGCCATGCCGGTATCAGCATTGGCGGGTTTCAAAGGATAGATCCTTTTTACTTTTTAGCAACCGGTGCCGCAGCGGCGGCAGCAGGTGCAGCAACAACTTCGGCTTCAACCGCACCGCGTGGCACTTGTACGGTCGCAACAACGGCTTCAGCAGTATGTGAACCGTGAGCTGCCAGTTCCACGCCCTTAGGCAAAACCAGATCAGACAAGTGGATCGAATGACCCAATTCCAGCTTGGCCAAATCAACTTCGATGTGAGCTGGCAGATCAGCTGGCAGACAAGTGACATCGGCTTCGATCATGACGTGGCTGATCTTGCCGCCGCCGGTTTTGACGCCCGGTGCGATGTCAGCATTGATGAAATGCAATGGCACTTTGATGTGGATCTTCTTGTTCAAATCAACACGTTGGAAGTCAAGATGCTGAACTTGCTGACGGAAAGGATGGTTGACGAAAGCGCGCAATTGTACGGCTTCTTCCTTGCCATCCAGGCTCACGGTCAGTACGGAAGCGTGAAACGCTTCTGCACGCAACTTGTAGTACATTTCATTGTGATTCATTTCGATCATCACTGCATCGCCTGAACCGTAGATTACGCCTGGTACGAAACCGGCTTTACGCAGACGGCGGCTCGCACCCGTACCTTGCGTTTTGCGTGTTGTTGCGTTGAATGTAGTTGTCATTTTTTACTTCTCCAAAATTGAACCGTCCGCGACCAGTCGGTTCATACAAACGGCAACCAACATGGCTGCCGCTAAAAATTTATTCAGTAAACAGCGAGCTGACTGATTCTTCGTTATTGATACGGCGTATCGTTTCAGCCATCAATTCTGCGGTGCTCAACTGGCGTATGCGACTGCAATTACGACCGGCTTCCGACAACGGAATGGTATCGGTCACAACCAGTTCATCAATTGCAGAATTTTCGATGCGCTCGATGGCGCTGCCTGACAACACCGGATGAGTACAGTAGGCAAGAACACGCGTCGCGCCCTTTTCCTTCAACGCTTTTGCCGCTTCGCACAGGGTGTTGGCCGTATCCACCATATCATCCATGATCAGACAGGTGCGTCCGGACACTTCACCGATGATGTTCATCACCTTCGACACATTAGGCTTGGGACGACGCTTGTCAATAATGGCAAGGTCAGCATCCAGCTGCTTGGCCAGCGCGCGTGCACGCACCACACCGCCCACGTCCGGCGACACCACCATCAAATTGGGATAGTTCTGACGCCATACATCCGCCAGTAAAATCGGCGTGGCGTAAATATTGTCCACCGGAATATCGAAGAAACCCTGAATCTGGTCGGAGTGCAAGTCCATCGTCAGCAACCTGTCAACACCGGCACCGGTGAGCATGTCGGCGACAACCTTGGCGGTAATGGCGACACGCGCTGAACGCGGACGACGATCCTGGCGAGCGTAGCCAAAATACGGCATCGCTGCGGTGATGCGCCCGGCTGAAGCGCGCTTTAACGCATCCACCATGACCATTACTTCCATCAAACTATCATTGGTCGGCGCGCAGGTGGATTGCAGAACAAACACATCCTTGCCGCGCACATTCTCAAGGAGTTCCACCATCACTTCGCCGTCTGAGAAACGACCGACAGTCGCATGACCCAGCTTGATATCCAGATGCTGAGCAACCGCTTCGGCGAGCTTAGGGTTGGCATTACCAGTGAACACCATCAAGCTATCGTAGGACACGTGAACCCCTTAAAGAATAAAACCAAAAGGGCACAAAAGTGCCCTAATTGTGGCTGAGGAGGTAGGGATCGAACCTACGAATGACGGGATCAAAACCCGTTGCCTTACCACTTGGCGACTCCCCAATAACCTACACAAGCACCCAATCCTGCAACGGATGCTTTGATAAACCTTGTACTGCTACTCCGCGCATCTCTTTCGGTAATTTATGCAATACCGCTTCGGCTGCGCTCTTAGTCTCAAATTCGGCAAATACACATGCACCCGAACCTGTCATCATCGATTTGCCATATTTCCCCAGCTCTTCGAGATAACTCGCTACTTCCGGATAAAGACTGCACACTACTGATTGCAGGTCATTTCGGCATTGCTGCAACGAGAGGGCGCGAATTATTATCGAAACTGAGTCGCGTGTCAATTCCGAATGTGAAAATATTTTCGCAGTCGGCACATGAACGGGTGGAAAAAGCACCACATACCAGGCTTGTGGCAAGGAATATGCCTGCAATTTTTCGCCGACGCCTTCCGCAAAAGCGTTCTCACCGAACACAAAAACCGGCACATCCGCACCCAATTGCAAGCCCAAAAACATCAGCCGTTCGCGCGACAAACCCAATGACCATAAGCGATTTAGCGCAATCAGGGTAGTCGCCGCATCGGAACTCCCGCCCCCCAGACCGCCGCCCATCGGGATGCGCTTCTCCAGCGTAATATCCACCCCCTGCAAACAACCCGTATCTTTTTGCAGTAGTTTTGCAGCGCGCACACATAAATCCTGTTCTTCAGGCACACCTTCAATCACATTGGTGCGATGAACCTCGCCGTCCGCACGCAAATCGAAATGCAAAGTGTCATTCAGATCGATGAAACGAAACAACGTTTGCAGCAAATGCAGACCGTCAGCACGCCGTCCTGTGACATGCAGAAACAGATTCAGTTTGGCCGGAGCCGGACAGGATAAATGCCGGGTTTCATCCAATATCCCTACGCCCTTATCCCTTATCCCTTCTCCCTTATCCCTTATCACTTTGGATTCCATTCCCATTCGTCTATCAACAACGTCAACTGCAAATTTTCCCGGGACAATTGCATGCGAGCAGGCAAGCTGTCCGCTTTATCATCCGCATATTTAAGATAGCGGACCTCCCAGCCATCCTGATGCAGCACGGTCATGCGGCCCGATTCATCGCGCTCAACCAGCGCGTCACCCGCAGCCGTCAGTCCGAGCACCCAATGATGCAGACCATCCAGCTGCAGACGCCAACCCAGCACCTGCATCATCAGTGACTCGACATCCGTGTCACTATAATGCTTGTCGCCCTCATCCAGGGTTGCCTCTTTTGCATCGCGATAAATACGTGCCGCCGTTTGGCCTAACGGCGTGAGCAACAGGATCTCATCGGTTTGTGCCTGATGCGTCCAGCGCAACCCGGCTGAATCGCGTGAACCGTTGTGTTTGACCGAGATGCGCCCATTCATCGCAAAAGGCGCAGCGTCCAGCTGCACAGGGCGTGGCGGCGACGGCGGTTGCATTGCGCAGCCGCTCAACAACAGCAAGACCAGCCAGCAACGAATCAAGGCAGATACCGCTTCATCACGGACAGCAAAGGCCCGCTGTCAGGATGCGCCTTGAGACTGTCCTGCCAGATACTGGCCGCCTCCGCTTTATCGCCGCGTATCCACAGCACCTCGCCCAGATGCGCCGCGATCTCGGGATCCGGATTTCCTGCGAAGGCCTTGCGCAACATCGCCACGCTCTCGTCCAGGCGGCCAGCGCGATAGTAACCCCATCCCACGCTATCCATGATGGCGTGATCGTCAGGTGTCAGTTGCAGCGCCTTCTCTACCAGCGCAACCGCTTCGGCTACACGCACATTGCGTTCGAGCAAACTGTAACCCAGCGCGTTGTAGGCATGGGCGTGATCCGGTTTGAGCTGAATCAGTTTGCGCAAAAACTTTTCGGACGCCTCATATTTACCTAGCTTGTCGGCCAACATCGCGGCTTCATACAACAGGTCGGGATGGTTGGGCAACTTCACCAATCCCTGTTCCAGCACCTGATAGGCTTCCGGATACTGGCGGGCTTCACTGAGCAGTTGCGCCTCTATCAGCACCACTTGCACACGTTGCGCGAGGGTGTTGGCCGGCGCTTGCTGCAACTGTAGCCTTGCCTCACTCAAACGACCTTGCTTGCTCAACAAATAAACCACACGCAATTGTGCGGAAAACTGATATTCACCCGCTTTTACTTCACGATAATGAGTAAGCGCTTCTGCCTCATCTTCTTTCGCCTCGCTCAACTGTCCGAGAAAATACTCAACGGCATCCTGCCCCTTTCCCCCGATCAGCAGCGCCTGCCTGAGTTCGGTTTCCGCGCCCGTCAAATCGTTTAATTGCAAGGAAATCAGCGCAACGGCAAATGCCAGTTCGATGTTATCCGGACTTTCAATGGAAAGACGCTTAAATTCATCACGCGCAGGCTTATATTGTTTTTGCTCCAACAACGCGCGTGCGTATTGCAAACGGATTTCACCGGATTTCGGATAGGCGGACAAATAGCGGCGCAATATATCCAGACTTTGCTGAGGCTCAGTCTTACGTAACAGCTGGGCTTCCAATGAAACGGGCGCATTCCACTCGGGGCGCAGGCCACGCGCCTCGCGCACTTCATTCAGCGCCAACTTCTCATCGCCTGCTGCTGCCGCCAGCTGCGCCACAGCCCAATGAGCCTCTGCCACTTTCGGATAAGGAACTGCCAGATCACGCATCAGTTGCAACGACGCTGCCCTGTCCGGATAACCCGCTGCCAAAGAATAGAGCTGAATGAAGGCAGGACCCACCGCAGGTTCTTCCGTCTTGAGCACTTTGATGAACTCGGCACGCGCTTCATCCAGATGGCCGCTGCGCAGCAACAGCTGCGACAGCACGCGTGTTGCCATGGCGGCACCGGGCTCAGTTTCCTGCCAGAACCTGAACGCCGCGATCGTCCTGTTCATGTCACCCGATTCCAATGCCAGTTGCGCGGCACGTTTGGCCAGACGCGGATCACGCGTTTTCAGCGCAAGATCCGCACTCCCGTCCACTGCCAGCGCCTTGTGCCCGCGCTGATTGGCAATTTCGGTCAACAGAAATTCATACAGCAACTCGCTGCTTAACTCGACGTCAGGTAAAACCGGGGCGACTTCAAGAGCGACCTCAGGGGCGGCTTGCACAGGCGGCTCAACTTGCACCGATGCGACGGGCTTGGCCGTTTGCGCACAACCGGCCAGCAATAAACTCGCGATCATTAAACAGTGAGCAATATTCATCCCGGATTACCCGTTAATTTAATCTCATTTCCGTGTAGCGGAACAGAATTCAGGCCTTGTCCGCTTTGCGGGCTGTATTTCTCGCTGGATTCCCGCCTGCGCGGGAATGACGTTAATGAGTAATTTGTGTTCATGGCAATACAGCTTTTGATACGGGCGTACATATTAGGTTATATTCAGGGCTATCCACAACTACTGCCGCCACTTACTTTGTCGAACGCAACTCCCCAAATAACGCTTAGTGCACAGAACCTCACGCGCCGCTTCGGCAATAAGCTGGTCATCCATGACGTGACACTTGAATTAAAGCGCGGCGAAGTACTGGGCC
>JAUSNM010000004.1 GCA_030645535.1 Gallionella sp.
GGCTTGGCTTGGCTTGGCTTTCATTATATGTTCACTTTTCAAATGTCAAGTCTTTTCTGGTTTTTTTCTGGTAAGCGGGCTTGGTTCCGCAAACTTTCCTTGTGCTGCTTCAAAGTGAACACGCAATGACGTAGCACGAAAAGCTGCACAGAAAATAAGCCGCTTCGTTGTGTTATTGAAACTTGCCAAATGCTCAGTGAGGCAGGTCGCAGTATTGGATTGTTGAGGTGCAACGCAAAGTCGCCAATTTAATCTCATTTCAGTAATTGCCGCGCAGCTTATCATTAATGGTACATATTTTGTCCATCGCAATTCGCGATGGAATTAACATATCTGTCTCCGACAGCTTGAGCTTCTACAACTGACCGATACGATGAGCGGGCAGTCAGATGTGTGCTTAGCGAGTATTTTATTCAACAGGTATTGGTTAGCGAATAGTGATGTAGATTAGCAATTATCGATGTTAATTAGCGTTTATCGATGGAATTAACAGCAACGCCTGCCAGATTTGCCTGTTCGTCTGCGTAATAGCTTGATCGGACCATAGGGCCGCAGGCCGCGTGATCGAACCCCATCGCGCGTGCTTCGCGCTCGAACATCGCAAATGATTCGAGCGGGGCGTAGCGCAGCACCGGCAAATGCCCGTCAGACGGTTGCAGATACTGGCCTACCGTCAGCATGTTCACGCCGTGCGCGCGCAGATCCCGCATCACTTCCAGTACTTCCTCGTCGGTCTCGCCAAGACCCAGCATCACGCCGGATTTGGTCGGAATGTCGGGGAAACGAATCTTGAAATCCTGTAGCAGCTTCAGCGAGTGCGCATAATCGGCACCGGGGCGCGCCATTTTATACAGACGAGGCACGGTTTCCAGATTGTGGTTCAGCACGTCCGGCAAGCCGGTCGCCAGCGCATCCAGCGCCTCGATGAGCCGGCCTCTGAAATCCGGAACCAGGATCTCAAGGCGCGTGGCAGGCGAGCTTGCGCGGATCGCAGTCAGGCAATCGGTAAAGTGCTGAGCGCCGCCGTCGCGTAAGTCATCGCGATCCACGCTGGTGATGACCACGTACTTGAGTTTGAGCAGACCGATGGACCGCGCAAGGTTGGCAGGTTCGTCGCTATCGGGGGGCAGCGGCTTGCCGTGTGCCACGTCGCAGAACGGGCAGCGCCGCGTGCATACGTCGCCCAGAATCATGAAGGTGGCCGTGCCTTTGCTGAAACACTCGCCGATGTTCGGGCAGGAAGCCTCTTCGCAGACCGTGACCAGATTGTGTTCGCGCAGCAGCTTTTTTACATCGTTGTAGCCGGTGCCGCTGCCGGTCTTGACGCGGATCCATTCCGGCTTGCGCAGGCGTTGCAGCAACGGCACGATCTTGATCGGATTGCGCGCCGTCTTGGCCGCGCCGGTTTGTTTTATAGTGGTATTCATAATATGTTTTCTTTCAGCCTGCCTGACAGGCACAGCGTGCATTCAGGCGAGAGCCTGGCTTGGTAATAATTTGTAACTATAGGTTTGGCGGGTGACGGTAGTGTTAAGCCGCCTTTTGCAGCGCGGCATCCGGTAACAGCCTGTTGTGGTACAAATCTGCGATGGGGAAGCAAAGGTCATAATCGCCCCACACCAATTCGCCGTATTCGATGCGATGCGCTGCAAAGCGCGCAGGTTCGAGGTAGGCGCGAATATCGGGATGGCGCGAAAGCGACAGAAACGGCTTGAAGTCGACGGTCTGCACCGTGCCGTCGTCGAAAGACAAGCGCAGCGCGTAATCACCCGCTTGTTCGGCAGCTGTGATATTGATCGTTGCAGGTGTCATTTCAATCTCCTCGTAATATGTTCCGATTTTACAGGTTTGTGCAGCACGAAGAAATCAATCCACTTTGCCACGATGTCCATGGCTCGCGCAACAACCAGTTCTTCAAAATGTCGTCGCGCTGTATTCTCAAGCGGTGCACGGCCGGCAACCGTCGAATAACGAATCTCGGTGATTTCGCCATTCACTACAATAATTTCAGCGCGTAATTCGCAGCCTTGATATTTTCCGTGTACATGCACTGGCTCATGCTCGTTGGAATAGAACATCACAATCAAACCGAAATATTCAAAGAGCTTAGGCATCACACTTCTCCTTTTAGCTTGATGGCTTGTCTTTATAATTTTGCATGTTGCTTCGACTCGAAGTGTTGCTGTAAACCATGGATCAGGTTTTGCGCCAGTTCAGCCTGGAGTTCGCTGATGCCGGCCGTGATGCCGAGTTCCACGCATTGCGTGACGCGCAGCCCGGCATAGCCGCAGGGGTTGATGTGGCTGAACGGAGCGAGGTTCATATCCACGTTGAGCGCCAGGCCGTGATAGCAGCAGCCGTGTTTGATTTTCAGGCCCAGGGATGCGATTTTTGCGTCGTTGACATATACGCCGGGCGCGTCCACGCGTCCGAAAGCTGCCACACCGTATTCTCCGAGCAAGTCCACCACGGCCTGTTCCATCAGGGTGACCAGTTCGCGCACGTTTATCTTCCAGCGGCGCAGGTCGAGCAGCAGGTAAGCGACGATCTGGCCGGGGCCGTGGTAGGTAATCTGTCCGCCGCGATCAATTTTCACAACCGGGATGTCGGTCGGGTTGAGCAGATGTTCGGGCAAACCCGCCAGGCCTTGCGTGTAAGTGGGCGGGTGCTGCACCAGCCATATTTCATCGCGCGTCTCGGGCGTACGATCAGTGGTGAATTTCTTCATCGCCTCCCAGGTCGGTTGATAGTCAACCAGGCCCAAGGTGTGTATAACAGGATTCAGGATTCGGGATTCAGGACTCAGGATCTCTGATTGAGGATTCTGGATTCTGGATTCAGTATTCAGGGGCTGCGCGGCTTGGATATTCACGCCTGAATCCTGCATCCTGCATCCTGATTCCTGCTTTTTCATAGCACCATCTTTACCAGCGGGTGATCGCATAACTCCTGATAAACCGCATCGAGTTGTTTGCGCGAGGTGGCGCGTATCGTGCAGGTCAGGCTGATGTATTTCGCGGTTTTGCTGGCGCGCATCTCCATGCTGGCGGCGACAAAATCCGGGTCGTGTCGGGTGACGACTTCCAGCACGCATTGCGCAAAGTCGGGGTGCTGGGATCCGAAAATCTTGAGCGGAAAGTCGGAAGGGTATTCGACCAGGCTCTCAGACTCGGGAATCACGGGCATTTCAGGTGTTTTTTTCATTTGGCACGCATCACGTCACGTTTAAATTCTTGATATAACTGATAAATTTTATTGTACATCGGCCCGGGCTTCGCTGCTCCAACCGGTTTCCCGTCGAGATGGGTAATGGCCATCACTTCACGGGTGCTGGAGGTGAGCAGCAGTTCGTCGGCAGCGAAGACTTCAGCGGCGGTAATTTTTCGCACCTGATGCACAATGCCATGAGCTTCGGCGATTTCCAGTATCACGTCGTAGGTGATGCCGGGCAGCATCAGGTTGTCTTTCATTGGTGCTAACAGCGTGCCGTTTTTGACGACAAATATGTTGCTTGCCGCACCCTCGGTCAGGAAAGCATTCTCGCAGGCTACTGCGGGGCGGATCAGAACGGTCTCAGCGCAGCCTGCATCCACTGCCATTTGGCGCAGCAGCACGTTGGGCAGCAGCGATATGGCTTTGATGTCGCAGCGCAGCCAGCGGTTATCCTCTGCCGTGACTGCACACACACCGCTGGCGAGCAACTCAGGCGCAGGCGTGAGCAATGGATTGCTCATCACAAATACGGTGGGCGGCACTTTCGGGGCAGGGAAGGCGTGGTCGCGTTTAGCAGCGCCACGGGTGATGTGCAGGTACAGGTATTGGTCTTCAGGCGCGTTGCGCGCGATCAGCTCAACAATGATCGCCGTCCATTCGGAAACGCTGTGCGGATTGGCCAGGCGTATGCCATCCAGGCTGTGTTGCAGGCGCTGCAGGTGTTCTTCAAGGCGGAAAGCACGACGCGAATAAACCGGGATGACTTCATACACCCCGTCACCGAAGATGAAGCCGCGATCCAGCACGGAAATCGTAGCTTGCTCTATCGGCAGGTATTGCCCGTTCAGGTAGATCGTCATAAGGTTCTCCTGCATGCGCCCATTTTACAAAGGGCTGTATTTCTGTACCAGCAATCGTATGCTATCCCAGCCGCGCGAAAACACGTTTGCCAGGGTCACGCTATCCAGCGCGACCAGGGGGAATTCTGCGTAGGGTTTTCCCGCCAGAGAGAGTTTGAGCACACCTAATTGCTGGCCTGACGTAATCGGTGACAGGATGGGCTGATGCGTTTCGATGGTAGCCTTGAGCTGTGCAAACTGCCCCTTGGGTATGGTCAGGAACACGTCTTGCCGGAAGCCCAGGTCGAGGTGGCTTTCCGTGCCTTTCCAGACACGTATCCGGGTGACGGGTTGGCTGTTTTGGTAGAGGCGCACCGCATCGAAGTTCTGGAAACCATAGTTGAGCAGCTTCTGGCTGTCGGCGGCGCGCTGGGTGTCGGAATCCGCCCCCAGTATCACTGAAATCAGGCGGCGTTTGTCGCGTTTTGCGGAACCCACCAAGCAGAATCCGGCGGTTTCAGTGTGTCCGGTCTTCAGTCCATCGGCGTAGGGATCCAGCCATAGCAGGCGGTTGCGATTGGCTTGCGTGACATTGTTGAAAGTGTAATCGCGCAGGCCAAACAGCGGATAGTGTTCGGGATAGTCGCGCACCAGCGCTGCCGCCAGAATTGCCATGTCGTAGGCGCTGCTGTAATGCTGCGCACCCGGCATGCCGACCGGATTGGTGAAGTGCGTGTTGTTCATGCCCAAACGCTGCGCTTCCGTGTTCATCTTCTCAACAAAGGCAGCCTCGGAGCCTGAGATGCTGGCGGCGAGGGTGTTCGCCGCATCGTTGCCGGATTGCACAATCAGGCCATGCAACAGTTCATCAACCGTCACCGTCTGTCCGGGTTTTAGCAGCATGCGCGATTCGCCGCTGGTATTTCTTGGCGCATCAAGCGGCACGATGAGGCTTTGATCCAGCTTGAGCGTGCCCTGTTTGATGGCGGAGAACGTCAGGTAGGCCGTCATCATTTTGGTTAATGACGCAGGTTCCAGGCGTGCATTGGCATTTTGACCCAGCAAAACCTGATTGCTGGAAAAATCGTACAGCAAATAGGCGCGCGCGCTGAGAGCAGGCGGCTCCGGCAGTTGTACGGGCAGAGCGTAGCTCGCTGCGGATAGCAGCAAACTCAAAAGGGACAGGATAGCTTTCATGATTGCGTGAGTTGTAACGATGGCAGATTATAGTCTTTGCGAGACTGTTGGCGATAGTCGTAACGTCGCAAGGGGCATGCCAAAGATAACCTGCCATGCATCATTTTGGCCGGCAGGCTGTTGCCTGAATAATAATTCCGAATCAGAAAATGTCGGCTATCTGCGCGGCTTGTATGGCAAGTTCATTGAGACTGTCGCGCAATTCATCCGCTTTGCCAGGGTCTATGCCCAATTCCAGCCATTCCTGATCGGCTATCTCCGTGCCGCAGTATTCGTTGATGCCAAAATTGGGTAATAATTTTTCAGCCAGATTAACCAGACGCACCAGAGGATTGTCGGCGGCGACCTGATCAACATAGGGCTCGTGATGGTAGCCCAATACGGTGATGATTTCTTCAGGCAGGTTCCATTGCCGTGCCAGTTGTGCGCCAATATAACAGTGCGAAGCGCCCAGGATTTGCAGTTCGATTTCCATGACCGGACGCTTGGGTTGCAGGCGCAATTGGTGATGTAACTCGTTGCTTGCCGCGTTGTCCAGATAATGAATCGCCATATAGCCGATGTCATGCAGCAATCCTGCCAGATAGATATGATCATGCTGGGGGCGGCGCTGTCTGGGCATGGACAGTGAAAGCGTGTGCATGGCGATGGCGATGGTCAGGCTGTGCAACCACAGATCCTGCGGAGCAAAATTCTGCGAGCCGGGAAGTTGGGGGAAATTCGATATCACCGCAATGCCGAGAGACACGGTCTTGACCCGATCCAGGCCCAGCAGCATTGCCGCATCAGCTACGCTGCAGACTTTGCGTGTCACGCCCAGCGCAGGCGAGTTAGAAAGGCTGATCAGCTTGGCAGAGATTTGCGGGTCTTGTTCGATCAGCGTCAGCAACTGAGCTTCACCTTCGGCCGTGTCCAGTTTCAGCGCCATCAGTTTCAGGGCGATGGCCGGCATGGCCGGCAGTGAATCGATGTTGGCAAGTGCTTGCGTGAGCAAATGGCGAGCGTGTTCGGTAATCATGGTGTGTCTCTTCAGGTGCAATGGTGAAGCTGCGAATCTGTAATATACGAGAGATTCGACTATTCTGCGAGTGGATTAGGCTTTTTCTTACTTGCCGGGAGGCGGCTTGTTCAGTTTGCGTTGCAGGGTGCGGCGGTGCATGTTGAGTGCACGGGCGGTGGCTGAGATATTGTTGCCATGCTCATGCAGCACACGTTGAATGTGTTCCCATTCCAGACTCTCGATATTGGTCGCCGGCACGTTGAAATCAACGTTGCCATCTGCCTGATGATTGAAGGCCGCGACGATTTCATCGGCGTTGGCAGGCTTGGATAAGTATTGGGTTGCACCGAGTTTGATGGCTTCAACGGCCGTGTTAATGCTGGCATAGCCGGTTAATACGACGATCCGCGTGTTCGGGTCGAGTTCGTGCAATGCCTTGACCAGAACCAATCCCGGTGCGCCACCCATTTTCATATCCACCACAGCATATTCTGGCGGGTTAGCGATAGCCAGTGGAATGGCTTCTTCCACACTGTGTGCGACACTCACGCAAAAACCGCGTTTTACCAGCGCGGCTCTCAGCACGCGGCAGAAAGTGGCGTCGTCATCTACCAGCAGCAGTGAAGCGGATTCTTCGCAGGCCGTGTTCATGCTGCTGTACCCTCGACAGGCAAGGTGAGTTCGGTGACGGCGCCGCCACCTTCCCGATTATACAGGCGCACCGTGCCTCCCAAGCGTTCTATCGTGGCGTTGGCGAGGAACAGCCCGAGTCCTCGTCCTTCTGTCTTGGTGGTGAAGAAGGCCGATCCCGCCTTGAGCAATACTTCTTCACTCAGCCCGGCACCGTAATCGCGTATTTCCAGTATGAAATTCGAGCTGTCGTGGCGGGTGTTGATTTCGATAGCCTGCACACTGGCATCCGCAGCGTTGTTGAGCAGGTTCATCAGCGCGGCGCGCAAGGTGACATCCACGCTGATCAGCGGGGCAGGCTTGTCGCCGTCGTAACGGTACTGTGCAGTGGGACGCAACAACTGCCATTCATCCAGCACGTCGGACATCAATTCATCAGCGCCTTGAATTGTGGTCGTGCCGCTGTCCTGCGCGTTCAGCATGATCTTGTCGAGAATGCGCCGGCAGGCGCGCACCTGCTCGTCGAGCAGGGTCAGGTTGCCTTGCAGTTGTTCGTCATCGACTTCGTGCTGCAATTCGCCGATGACCACCGCCATGGTGGACAGCGGGGTGCCCAGTTCATGTGCCGCACCTGCCGCCTGCGTGCCTAGGGCGACGATGCGCTCGTTGCGCAGAATCTCTTCGCGCACCTGCACCAGCAATTCATCACGGGAGCGCACCTCCTGGGCCATTTTCACCACGAAATATGCCACTACCACCGCGCTGATGACAAAGCCTGTCCACATGCCCATCACATGGGTATTGAAGGCGTTGTCCATGTCCTGATGATTGTGGGGCAGGGGAATGTGATAGGCCATCAACCAGCTGTAGCAGGCGGTAGTGAGCGCGGCCATGCCCCAGGTATAACGGGCTGGCAGTGTGGCGGCCGCGATGACCAGCGGCAGCATATAGATGGATACAAACGGATTGGTCGAGCCGCCCGCGTAATAGAGCAGGAAACTGAGCGCGAATACATCGATGCTCAATTGCGCGAATAATTCAAGGTTGGTCACAGGCCGGCTGCTGCGAAGGCGCAACAGGGTGAGGAAATTGATTGCCGCAAGTGTCGCGATGCAGGCCAGCATCGGCAGCCATTCCAGCTCCAGTTCCAGTACTTTCCAGACGGCCAGCAGCGTGAATGCCTGCACCGCGACAGCCAGGCTGCGCAAATTAACCAGACGCCGCAACTGAATGTGGCCGGGCAATGAAGAAAATATATTCATAGTCGCGATTGTAATCGTATCGCGGAGCTGGCAGGGTGCGACAAGATGTCGCACCCTGTTTAAGTGCGACATCTTTTAGCTACGGCAGTTCTGATATTTTTGTCTTCGCAGAAAGAAGTGCACTCAATTTGAATGCACTTCTTTTGGCAAACATCCGGTTATTTGTAACGGGTATAATTCGCGTTTTAAATTTGACGGAAACTGATCATGACCAAATTAATTAAACTGTGTGCTTTGCTGGGCGCGATGTTGCTGAGTGCCAGTGTTTATGCGGCCGACATTCAGGTTGAAGGCGCCTGGGCGCGCGCCACGGCCCCCGGTCAGGATACGGCGATGGTGGATTTGGTTATCACCAGTGCGAAAGAGGCCAGTCTGACAGGATTTTCCTGCCCGGCCTGCAAAACGGCGGAAATGCACAGCATGACGCACGACAACGGCATGATGAAAATGCGCGAAGTAAAATCTATCGAGCTGCCAGCCGGCCGTCGCGTTGCTTTGGGCGAGAGCGGATATCACCTGATGCTGATTGGCTTGAAGGCACCACTCAAGGCAGGTGACAGCGTGCCTTTGACGCTGAACATCAAAGTCGGTAATAAAGATGTGGTTAAGGTTGAAGTTGTGGCGCAAGTTAAACCGCTGACTGACGCTGCGATGCAGCAAGGCGAACACATGCACCATATGCACCACTAATAATCTTTGCCGGGGCAACCCGGAAGATTTGCGGGGAGCGGCCCCGCCGCCGGTGCCTTTCTTTGCACGGCCAAAGAAAGGCACTAAAGAAACGCCGCCCCGGTTTGCCGCGCTGTTGGCGTTCCCTCGCTAGTCCGCAAACAAGCGGGGCTGTGCAACTCGCCCTGGCGGTGCGCACAAACCGCGCCCCTCTGCGGAGCTCAAACAGTGCGCGCCGAAACCCACCGCTTGTTTGCGACTACCTTCGGCGGCGCACAGGGGAGATGGGCGGTGCGCATGGCAAGTATCAACGAAATAAGAATCGACTGGCTCACGGTAATTCGAACCTGATCCTAATTTATCACGCCCCCAGCAGACGATCTAGAGCCTGTTTTACCCGGCCAGTATCTTCCGCATCGAGCTGCCCCAACCTGCCATGCACCAGACGATGATCCAGCGTGAACAGCTTAAACCGTACCTTGGATGGCGCAGGCAACCCGGCGGCGTGCAAATTGCGCACCACACAATCCAGCGGCCAAGCCGAATGCGCTTCAGACGTAATCATCGCCATCACCGAATGACCGGCAGGTGCATTAAATATCTCCTCATCCGACAAAATCAGCGCAGGCCGGCTTTTGCTTGCATCTTTATCGCTGAACGGAAAGGGCACGCGCACCACCTCGAATTGTTTATAGGTCACGGTAAGCCCTCTCGTCCGCCTCGCTAGACCACTCACTCAAGGTTTGGTCAATCCCGGCAAGGTAGGCCGCACCGTCAGTGGCTTCATCTGCATTCTCGCGTGCCGCCAGAAATTCCACGAAATCCAGCACCTCGGCCATGCGCTGCTCGCTCAGTTTCTCCAATTTTTCATCAATACGTTGCTTCAACTGTGCGTTCATTTTTCACCTCGCGTTAAGCTCACCATCTGTTCAACATAATACCTGCTCGGTGAAACAATCATCGCGCCATTCCTCCGAACCGGTTTGTCAGAAATTCAGGAATTCTTTCAAAAGCGACATTCGGCGCTTCCACACGCTGCCTGATTTGTCCGGGCTGCCATGAATACACCAACAGCCCGAATTTCGGCTTGCGGTCACGCTCGCGCAGCAAGCGCAAAAGCTCATCTTTACTGTACTGGTCGTAATTGTCCGCCACCCGAACCCGCCCCGTTTTTGGAATTGCGTGAGTGTATATCAAAAAAAGCCACTTCAAAGCGGGGGTGCGCAACTCAATCTCGCAGCTATGTAGTTAGGGACCCAAACAGTACGCGCTGAAAACCGGGGTCGCCTTCTTTTTGGTTACTTGTTCTTGGCGATGCAAGAACAAGTAACCAGCAGCCGGGCTGTTCCCGGCGAAGTTGTTTTGATGGTGGGGGAGTGCCAACGCACTCCGTGATTTTTCCGACCCTGTGAATTTTCTTCTGGTGTAAAATTCGCGACCTCATTAACGAGTTGAAGTCCACTGGACTTCATGCCTGCGTACCCCTCTTTAAGGAAAAAATATGCCGTTGTCCGTTGCTCCAGCCGAGCTCAAAGCACTCGTGTTATCTGAGGCTCTGCCTTATATCCAGCGTTTTTTCGACAAGACCATCGTGATCAAATACGGCGGCAATGCGATGACCGATCCGGCGTTGCAGGAGAGTTTTGCGCGCGATGTGGTTTTGTTGAAGCTGGTCGGCATGAATCCGGTGGTAGTTCATGGCGGCGGACCGCAAATCAATGAAATGCTCAAGCGGGTCGGCAAACAGGGCCAATTCATCCAGGGCATGCGCGTGACCGATGAAGAGACCATGGACGTCGTCGAGATGGTGCTGGGCAAGGTCAACAAGGATATCGTCAATCTGATCAACCGCCACGGCGGCAAGGCGGTCGGTCTGACCGGGCAGGACGGTTCGTTCATTCGCGCCAAGAAGCTGATGCTCGAAAGCGATACGACGGCAGGCGAAATGCTCGACATCGGACTGGTCGGCGACATCAATAAGATCGATCCGTCCATCATCTCCTTCCTGGATTCCGGCGATTTCATTCCGGTCATCGCGCCGATAGGCGTGGGTCCTGACGGCGAGACGCTGAACATCAACGCCGACGTGGTTGCCGGCAAGCTGGCCGAAGTGCTCAATGCCGAAAAACTGGTGCTGCTGACCAATACGCCTGGCGTGCTGGACAAAGACGGCACGCTGCTGACCGGTCTTACCCCGTCGCAAATCGATGAGATGGTCGCCGATGGCACGCTGTCAGGCGGTATGCTGCCTAAAATCAGCTCCGCCCTGGATGCGGCGCGCAGCGGCGTCCGCTCGGTGCACATCATCGACGGCCGGGTGCAGCACGCGCTGCTGCTGGAGATTCTCACCGATGAAGGTGTCGGCACGCTGATCAAGAGCAAGTAGTGACTTCCCCGCTGTGGATTTTTGATCTGGACAACACGCTGCACGATGCGAGTCCGCACATTTTTCCGCACATCAACCGCAGCATGACCGCTTATTTGCAGGAACATCTGCAACTGGATGAGGCCAGCGCAAATGCGCTGCGTCAGCATTACTGGCATCGGTATGGCGCTACCTTGAGCGGCATGATGCGCCACCACGGCACCGATCCCGATCATTTCTTGTGGCACACGCATCAGTTTCCGGCGCTCGAAGAAATGGTGGTGCGTTTTCCGCGCCTGCGCCCTGTTTTGCGCGCGTTGCCGGGCAAAAAAATCGTATTCTCAAATGCGCCGCAGCACTACGCGCTGGCCGTGCTGAAACTGTTGAAAGTTGCGGACTTGTTCGATGACGTGGTGGCGGTCGAACAAACGCGCTATCGTCCCAAACCGGACTTCGCAGGCTTCAGGCATGTGATGAGGCGGCATCGCGTCAGGGCCGCGCAGTGTGTCATGGTCGAAGACAGTCTGGAAAATCTGCTGGCGGCGAAACGCCTGGGGATGCGCACGGTCTGGGTGAATGCGGGCAATAAGTATCCGGCCTGTGTGGATGTGAAGATAAGCGATATCATGCAGTTGCCGGGTGTCATGCACCGGGTGTTAAACAAATCCAGGGAGCACATATGATTCTGATCCTCAGTTCCAATGTTAGTGAAAAACCGCAGGAATACCAGGCTTTGCTGTCGCATCTGGCATTGATGCAGGGTATACAGACGCGCGTGCATGTTGAGCGCGGTCAGGAGCTGACGGTCACGGAAATCTATCTGATCGGCAACACCAAACAACTGGATATCGCGGACATGCAGAGTCTGCCCTGCGTCGAACGCGTGGTGCGCGTCTCGGAGGAATATCGCATACTCGGGCGTCACCGTGACGATCAGCGGCCCACCCATTTCGAATATAACGGCGTGCGTTTCGGTCATGACACCTTGCACCTGTTTGCCGGTTTGTGCGCGGTGGACAATCGCGAGCATGTCGAGATCATGCTCCGCGCGCTGCGCGATAACGGTCAGGTGTGTACCCGCATGGGCGCCTACAAGCCGCGCACCAGTCCTTACGCATTTCAGGGGCATGGCAAGAATTGCCTGCCCTATGTATTTGAATTGGCCGGTAAATACGGCATCAAAGTGATGGCGATGGAAATCACTCACGAATCGCACCTCGATGAAATCAACGAGGCGCTGCATCAGACAGGGGAGCCTACCGGCGTGATGTTGCAAATCGGCACGCGCAACACCCAGAACTTCGAACTGCTGAAAATCGTCGGTCGTCAAACCAAGATGCCGGTGCTGCTCAAGCGCGGTTTCGGCATCACGCTGGACGAATCGCTGAATGCGGCGGAATATCTGGCGTCCGAAGGCAATCGAAATGTGGTGTTTTGCCTGCGCGGCATGAAGACCAATATGGCCGATCCGCATCGAAATTTTGTTGATTTTGCGCATGTGCCGGTGGTGAAACGCCTGACGCGGATGCCGGTGTGCGTTGATCCGTCGCATTCGGTAGGCTCTCGCGCAGCGTCGCCTGACGGTATCATGGACATGATGCATGTCACGGCTCAAGGTGTTTTGGCGGGGGCCAACATGGTGCTGGTGGACTTTCATCCTGCACCGCCCACGGCGCTGGTAGACGGCCCGCAAGCGATGTTGTTGAAAGAGTTGCCCTACTTTCTGGAAGACGTGCAGATCGCAAGGGATGCGTATCTTAAACGGGTCGAGCTGCGGCAGCGTCAAGAGTAGGGCAATGACTACCTTATATAAGAAATTTCTCAGTTAAATTCACGAAAAAGAGCGTTATTTGTCACGAATTGGTAACATTTGCCTGCAATTTTAGTATTTGTTGACTGTGACGGCATGGCGCAATATCATGCATCGTTGCAAGGGTTTTTTGGACTGTCATCAGGGAGATTGCGATCATGGTAGAAGAAAAGAAGAAACCAGCCGTAAAAAAAACGGTTGCCAGCAAAGTTGCATCAGGTAGCGAAGTCAAGGTCACGAAAGTAGCTGCCAAGAAAGCACCGGCAGCGAAAGCGGTTAAGTCAACAATGTGGCCTTTCCCCGAGGCTGAAAAAGTAGCCGCACCGGCAAAGAAAGTCGCAGCGAAAACAGCTGCTGTTCCTAAGGCCAAGCCCGTTAAAAAACAAAAAATGGCTCAGCCATCGGCTCAGGAACGTTACCGCATGGTCGAAACGGCCGCGTACTACATCGCCGAACGTTCAGGTTTTCAAGGTTGTACGACCGACCATTGGGCCGCAGCCGAACTCGAAATTGCAAACAAGCTGGCCAGTTAACGCCTTTTGTTTGGAATTTAAAAACCGCACGAGATGTACATCGTGCGGTTTTTTTATGATTGCTGTTCAGGCGTGTTGGTCATGACTTCTGGTTCTGTGCTGCGCGCTGATGCGCCGTGTATGCTATCTTTACATATCCTTTCCCCGTTGCCGTAATGCCATGAGCCTGTTTGCCCTGATCGTCGCGCTGTTGCTGGAGCAACTCCGGCCACTGTCTTCGCGTAAATACCTGTATGACTGGCTGTTCAGCTATGTCGATTATTTTCAGCATCACTTCAATTCGGGAGAATACAGCCACGGCAAGACCGCCTGGTGGCTGGCTGTTTTGCCGATGCTTGCAGGCGGGGTGCTGGTGTTCTGGGGCTTGTATTACCTGCACCCGATACTCGCCTGGGCGTTTAACGTGGTCGCGTTGTATCTGAGTCTGGGATTTGGCCAATTCAGCCATTGCTTTACCGATATTCAACAGGCATTGCGCAGCGGCAAAATTGATGAGGCGCGCGAACTTTTATCCACGCTGCGGGGGCGGGCGTCAGATGAGTTAAACGCCGAAGAAGTCGCCCGTGTCACGATTGAAGTGTCACTGGTAGCCTTGCTTCACCATCTGTTTGGCGTGATTGTGTGGTTCGTGTTGTTCAGTTTGCTGGGATTGGGCGGCGCTGCGGGCGCGTTGTTCTATTGTCTGTGTCTAGCACTGCGTGCGCATTGGGTGGATGATCTCAACGCCCTGGATCCGGGCGATGCGCAATTCGACGGATTTGCGCGAGAAATGTCTGCACGTCTGGAATGGTTGCCCATCCGCCTGACTGCCGCAACCTTCGCCGTGGTGGGAAATTTCGAGGATACCGTGTACTGCTGGCGTTCCCAGGCGGCACTCTGGCCCGACAGCGAACTGGGTGTTTTATTGGCCAGCGCTGCGGGTGCGTCAGGCGTGCGTTTGGGGCTGCCGATCATGCAGGACGGTGCGCGTCTGGATCGACCTGAGCTGGGTGTCAGTGACAAGAGTAATGACGATGCCCTGCACTGCACCATCCGTCTGGTGTGGCGTTCAGTGGTGTTCATGCTGGTCATCCTGTTCATGCTGACGCTGGCGAGTCTGCTGCGCTAGATGCAGACGTAAGTCGTTAGACGCTAGGCTCTAGTTGTCGCTGCACGACTTCTGTTGTCTGTCATCTGCTGTGAGGGAAGCTAGGGAAATGCTGAACAAATCATCCGTTCGCCCTGAGCTTGTCGAAGGGTTTTCGTAACAATATGATTGTTATGAATTTAATCTGATCATGGTTCGACAGGCTCACCACGAACGGATTAAATCAGTGGCAGCCTAGTCGTTGCCAACTAACGACTAGCTACTGCTTTTCACTCCGTTCGCAACGCCTCTACCGGGTCCAGTCTTGCCGCGCGCCGTGCTGGCATCACGCCGGCGGCTAAGCCGATACTGATGGCGCTGAGTTCTGCAAGGACTGCAAACAGCCAGGGCGTATGCACCGGCAGGGCCGGGATGAACAGATGCAAACCCTGGGCGATACCCACGCCTAACGCGAGGCCTGCCAGTCCCCCCAGCGCCGACAGCAGCATCGCCTCGCCCAGGAACAGCGTCAGCACCTGACTCTCGCGCGCACCCAGCGCGCGCAGCAGGCCGATTTCGGCTGTGCGCTCGGTGACGGCCATGGTCATGATGGTCAGAATGCCGACGCCGCCCACCAGCAGCGATATTCCGCCCAGTGCGCCGACCGCGAAGGTGATCACATCCAGCACAGAACCCAGCACTTCGAGGGCTTTTTCCTGCGGGACCAGCGTGAAGTCCTCGCGTCCGTGGCGATCGATGAGCAGCGTTGTGATGGAGCGCAGCACGCTTTGCAGATCGGCGCCTGATTTGTAGCTCAAATGGATTTCCATCAGCCCCGGACGGTTGAACAGTTCCAGCGCGCGGGCGGCGGGAATATATACGGTGTCGTCCAGATCGAAGCCCAGCATCTGCCCTTTGGCTTCCATCACGCCGATCACCCGGTAGCGTTGCCCGCCGATACGCAAATAACTGCCGAGCGGGTTTTGTCCGGCAAACAATTCCTGACGCACCTTCGAGCCTAACACCACCAGCGCGCGCGCCTGGGTCGGATCCTCGTCGGGCAGAAAACTGCCGGTCTGCACAAGGCTGGCCATCACGCGGGGCAGGTCGTGCCCCCCGCCGATTACCATGGTGCGGCGCGTCTTGCCGTTAAAGCGCACCTCGGCATTGCCCGACACGCTGGGATCGGCATACTCGACATTCGGCAAGCGACGCAAGGCCTGTGCATCCTCGATGGAAATCGTCTTGACCGAACCGAAGATGCCGACGTTTCCGCCCTGCGTCTGCGTCTTGCCGGGCTGGATAGAGATCAGATTGGTGCCGAACTGGGAAAATTCGGCCAGCACGAACTGATGCAGCCCTTCGCCTATGGAGGTGAGCAGAATCACCGCCGTGATGCCGATGGCAATTCCAAGACCCGTCAGGAAGCTGCGCATCCGGTAGGCCAGGAAGCTGGAGGTGGTCAGGCGGATCAGGTCAGGAAACAACATTGAATATCCCTGAGAACCGTAGCGAGCGGTTCGAGAGCAAGGCGCACTGAGCGCAGCGAACGAGCCATACCAAACAGGTAGGCGAGGAGCGAGCACCGCGCAACGCAGCTATCGAATCGCGCAGCAGGTTGTCGGTGGTATTCATCATCTTCCTGCCAGCGCCGTTACAGGATCCAGCCTTGCGGCGCGGCGTGCAGGCCAGACGCTGAAAAGAATGCCGGTGCCAAGCGATGTGCCGATCGCCGCCAGCACCGCCCACCAGGGGGCGGCCACCGGCAGTGACGGATATATTTTCGCGATCACCAGCACACCCGCCTCACCGAGGAGCAGGCCGACTATGCTGCCGACGCCGGACAAGATAACGGCTTCTGCAAAAAACAAAGTGCGGATCTGCGCGGCCGGTGCGCCCAGCGCCTTGAGCAGGCCGATTTCCTGGACGCGTTGCGAGACGGCGATCAGCATCACATTCATGATCAGTATCCCCGCTACCGCCAGACTGATTGCGGCGATGCCGCCCACCGCCAGCGTCAGTGCGCGCAGGATGCGATCGAAGGTCGCCAGCACGGCATCCTGCGTGACCACCGTCACATCGCGCTCACCGTTGTGGCGGGCGAACAGGATTGTTTCGGTATCGTGTTTGGCCTGTTCAATGGCGTCGCGACTCTTCGCTTCGACCAGAATGCGGAACAGACCGGAGGTATTGAACAGCATGTGGGCAGAGGCGACCGGCACGATGACGATCTCATCGGTATTAAAACCCATCGACTCGCCCTGGCTGGCCATTACGCCGACCACGCGGAAACGCCGGTCGCCCAGCCTGACCCAGGCGCCGACACCCGATTCCTTGCCGAACAATTCGCGTTTGATCTTGGCTCCCAAAACGCACACGGACTCGCTGGCATGCACGTCACCCGCAGGCAGGAATTGCCCCTGACCCAGACTCATGTGGCGTACTTCCAGCAGGCTGGCGGTGGAACCCAGTACGATCACTTCGCGATTTTTAGCGTCTTTTGATATCAGCGAAGAGCCTATGGTCAGCGGCGCGATGCGACCTATAGCACGGCTGCGCAACAAGGCCTGTGCATCGTCAAGGCTGAGTTCGCGCGGAATTTGCCCCAGCAGCATGCCAGGACCGATCCCGGCAGTTTCGCTGCGTCCCGGGAACACCAGGACGAGATTGGTGCCAAGCGATGAAAACTGATTGATCACATAACGCCGTGCGCCTTCGCCTAAGGCTGTCAGCACCACCACAGCAGCAACGCCGATGGACATGGCGAGGATCATCAACAAGGTTCGTGCGCGGCTGCCGCGCAGACTCGCTGCGCCGAACTGCACGACATCGATATATTTCATAAGCAGCCGTTCGTGGTGAGCCCTTCGACGCCGTTCATCCTGAGCCTGTCGAAGGAGAAAATGGCGCTCAGGACAGGCTTGTCGAACCATGAACGACCCTTCGACAGGCTCAGGGCGAACGGTTTAGAGTCTGATAAACAATATGGGCCCATCTCAAGTCTCTGTTTTGGAAACTATCTGCCCGTCCACCATGTGCAACTGGCGCTTGGCGCGTCCACCGATGGCGGGGTCGTGGGTGACGAGGATTAACGTGACGTTCTGTTCGGTCAGTTGTTCGAGCAGATTGATCACCTCGCGGCCGGTAGTCTGATCGAGGTTGCCGGTTGGCTCGTCGGCCAGCAGCACGGAAGGATGCATGCTGGTGGCACGGGCGATCGCCACTCGTTGCCGCTGCCCGCCGGAGAGCTGGTCAGGTCTGTGATCTGCTCTATCCGTCAGGCCGTAATTTTGCAGCAACTGCGCGACGCGCATCCGTCGTTCAGGAACAGGGATGCCTGCCAGGATCAGCGGCAGCTCGATGTTCATCGCTGCGGTGAGGCGCGGCACCAGATGGAAGGACTGGAACACGAAGCCGATTTTTTCGCTGCGTACGCGGGCCTGTTGTTCGTCGTTGAGGGCAGTGACATTGCCGCCGTCCAGTTTATAGATGCCGGAACTCGGTCGATCCAGCAGGCCGATCAGATTGAGCAGCGTGGATTTTCCGGAACCGGACGGCCCCATGATGGAAACATAGTCGCCCGCCGCGATGGATAAGTTGATGTCGCGCAGCGCGGCAACCTCCTGCCCGCCGACCATGAAACTGCGACTGACATTTTCAAACTGAATCATCTGGCAGGTGTTTCCGGCTGCACTTTTACGCCGGCCTTTACGCCTGCCTGATCCAGTGTCAGCACGATCCGGTCGCCCTCGACAAGCCCTGCGGTGATTTCGGTCTGCTCCCAGTTGGCAAGACCGGTCGCCACGGTGCGCTCCTCCAATATGCCATCGGGTTTGTAAACCAGGACGCGTTTTCCTTCCAGCAAGGTCTGTGTCGGGATACGCAGCACGTTGTTGTGTGAGGTGTGGACGATTTCCACATCCGCACTGTAGCCCACCAGCAGGTTTTCGGCCGTCGGAGGCTCGACAAAGTCGACCTCGACTTCCACGGTGCGCGCCTGTTTCTCCAGTTCCAGAACATAGGGTGCGACGCGCTTGACCCGGCCAGCGTATGACTTGCCCTTAATCGCATCCAGCGTGATGCGGCTCACCTGACCCGCCTTGATGTTGGCGGCGTCCACTTCGTCGATCGGCGCGCTGACAAAAAGACATCGGTCATCGATCAGGTCGATGGCAGGCGGGGTTGGAATGCCGGGCGGGGAGGGCGTGGCGTATTCGCCCAGTTCGCCGCTGATGTCGGCCACGATGCCGTCGAACGGTGCGCGCAGCACCATGCGATCAAGGCCTGCGTTTGCTGCCAGAATGCGCGATCTTCCCTGTTCGATCTGGCTGCGGGCGGCCTCGCATCCGGCGCTCGCCACACGGGCAGCCGAGGTTTTCTGATCCAGACCCTCGTTGGAAATGAAGCCTTTGGCATGCAATTGACGTGAGCGCACGGCTTCTTTTTTCGCCAGATCGGCCTGCAGGCAGGATTGCACGGCCTGAGTCTGCGCCGTGACGAGCTGCTCCTGAGCCAGGCGCGATTGCGCTTGCAGGTCGTTGTTCCACAATTCAAGCAACACCTGATTGGCCTTGACCCGATCGCCTTTTTTGACCAGCAGATGTGCGATCTGACCGCCGGACGGGGCAGACAGCTTGGCGCGATGGCAGGCCTTGACCGTTCCGGCGCGCGTGTTACTCACCGTCGCCTCCACTATGCCGCGACCTGCAGTGACCAGTTGAACATGCAGCGGTGCGGGGCGCGTGAAATACCAGGCTGCGACCGCCAGCAAAGCCAATCCACCCAGCCAGGGAAACAGGCTTGTCCATGTATTTCGCTTGTCCTGCTGAGCCGCCGTCATATGTATCCCCTGCAAAGTTTCATTCAACAGCTACAAGCTACGAGCTACTCGCTTCGTGCTCCTCGCTGCGTGCTGCAAGCCATTTCTCGAAATCTTCCGGCGGAACAGGCCTGGAGTACAGGTAGCCTTGCGCATAATCGCAGTCGGCACGGATGAGCAGGTCGCGTTGCTGCTCGGTTTCCACGCCTTCGGCGATGACCTTTAAACCCAGCTTGTGCGCCATAACGATGATCGCTTCGCATAAAGCCATGTCATCAGAATCCTGCTCCAGATTGCGCACGAAAGACTGGTCGATCTTGAGATAGTCGATATCGAATTTCTTCAGATAGGACAAAGATGAATAGCCGGTACCGAAGTCGTCGATGGAAACCTGAATGCCGGCATCACGAAGCGCGACCAATTTGTTATTGATACGCTGATCCGCATTCAGCAGCAGCCCTTCCGTGATCTCGAACACGAAATTCTTGCCAACAAGGTTATTTTCGTGCAAATCCTCGATAAACGAATCCACACTGCCACTATCGTTTTCATCCATGAACTCGACGGGTGATTTGTTTATGCTGATCTGGAATCCGCCGGGCGTGAGACTGTCCAAACGACGGCACCAGACGATTGATTCTTTGCGCACCCATGCACCGATATCGATGATCAGTCGGGTTTTTTCCGCCAGCGGGATGAATTCATACGGGCTGACCATGCCGCGCACCGGATGCAGCCAGCGTATCAGCGCTTCTGCCTTGTTTACCCGATTTGTCGCTAACTCGACGATGGGCTGAAAATAAACTCTGAACTGATTTTCAGTCAGGGCGCAGCGCAAGTCGTTAGTGAGGCGCAAGCGTTTCTGCGCGTCTTCCTGTAGCGATGCGGTGAAATGGCTGAAGCGGTTGCGGCCATTGTCCTTGGCAGCGTACATCGCCTGATCGGCATTTTTCATCATGTTGTCGATGTCGCTGGCATCAGACGGATATAAGGTGATGCCCAGACTGGCCGATATATAGACGACTTCGTTTTGCAGCTGAAAGGGTTCAGTCAGTTTCAGGATGATTTTCTGAGCGATGTTGTCGACCTGGCTGGCATTGGCAAGCTGCGGCAATACGACCGAAAATTCATCGCCGCCCAGGCGTGCCACCGTATCCGATTTGCGTACACATTCTACGATGCGAGCTGCGGCCAGCTGCAGCAGCAGATCGCCCATGTCGTGGCCCAGCGTGTCATTGACTTCCTTGAACTGGTCCAGGTCGATCAGCAGCAGTGCCAGCGGCAGACCTGAGCGATCCGTTTTTTTGATTTCCTGAGACAGGCGGTCGCGCAACATGTCGCGGTTGGGCAGGTCGGTAAGTGCATCGAAGTTCGCCCGCTTCCAGAGCAGCGCTTTGGAGCGTTTGACAGACTGGAGATAGATTGCAGAGCCGACAGTCGCCAGGATCAGCACACTGCCGAATGCGCCCAGCAATAGCGTGAACCAGAAATAATCCCGGCGCAACGAGGACATCGCTGAAATTTCGTTCTCGATATACACCGTCAGGCCATATTCGTACAGTTCATGGGTCGCGAGAACTTGCGGGATCGTGTCGTTGTGGATCAGCAGCAGAGCAGGAAATCGGCTGTCTTTCCAGGGCTGGATTTTAAGTGCGGGAAAAGTGCTTCTCTGGTAACGCGCCAATCTATCCTGTTCGGATACGTAGGAAATGGCCGCATCCGGCAGTGCAAGCATCTCCAGTTGTTTGTCGCGTGCAAGTATGATGACGCCATTGGAATCCGCCACAAATGCGTCAAGATGCTGGGTCAAAAAGGACAGGTGGGGAACGTCGATCTTGGCAACCACTGCACCCGTGAATTTTCCGTCTATGATCACGGGGGTTGCAAAATACAGTCCGGGGATATGGGTGGTTTTTCCCACCGCATATTGCATGCCGCGCTGACCGGTTTTATTGCGTTTGAAAAAATCACGTTCAGCGTAATTGTTGCCGATGGGGCTGCCCTCCGTGCCCCAATTGCTGGCAGCCACGCAGTCGCCTGCTGCATTCAATATGAAGATAAGGTCGGCATTGAGGCTCTTTTTCGCCAGCTTCAGATAGCTGCTTAAATCGCTTAGTCCGGGATCATTTGTCCATTTTTTGCGCCGCTCGTCGAGCGGCAGGGTCGACGGTAATGCGTCAAATCTCGAGGTGGCTGCTCTGACACGTAACAGTTCGGATAACAGGTCGGGGATGCCGTGCAGGTGATTCAGATTGCGCACGATGCTGTCAGTCAGGTCGCTGACGCGTTCCTGAGCGATGCTGGTTTGCTGATTGATCAATTCGTTGGCATCGGATACGTATGCGCGTGCCGTGAAGTACCAGGACGATGCGTTCCAGAGGACGAGCAGAAATGCTGTGACAAGCACGGCCGGGTTGTTTCTGAACTTTATTATATTAATCAAAGTTATATACGTCGATGATTAAATTAGCCGTTATGGGTTTCGCAAATCATTTGTCATGATCAGGTCGTCATGCAAACGGGGGTGATGGTGCTGGAGAGAGGAATCGAACCTCCGACCTACGCGTTACGAGTGCGTTGCTCTACCAACTGAGCTACTCCAGCAAATAACCTTCGAATTATAGTGGACAGACCGTTACTCGCGCCAGCGATATTCCTCAACAGGTACGGGTTGTGGATGGCCCTCGATCTCATTGCGCAGCAGTTCGGCGCAGGCTAACGACATGGTGACACCATAGCGGAAGTGACCGCAGTTGGCGTAGAGATTGGACAGATTGGGGTGCCGTCCTATGGTCGGGATATTGTCAGGCGAGGCAGGGCGCAGGCCCGCCCAATGCCGCACCGGCGGTTGATTCCGCCAATCGGGGAATAGTGCATATACGCGTTGCAACAGGCTCGTCCGTGCCTCATCGGTGGTGGATTTGTCGAAGCCTGCATCTTCGAGCGTGCTGCCGACCAGTACGTGCCCGTCCGTGCGCGGGATAAGGTACAGACTTTCCTGTAACAGTATTTGCCGGAATGGCGGCGTATCGAACTTGAACAGCAATATCTGCCCGCGTATCGGGCGCACGTCTAAATTCAGCGCATGTTCACCCAGCAAGGTCTGGCTCCATGCGCCTGCAGCGACGATGTAGGCATCCGCGCTGAGCCTGCCTTGAGAGGTTTGCAGCCCGGTAATACGGCAGCCTGCGATTTCAAATTTCTGAACTTCATGGTGTTCGAGTATTACACCACCCAGCATTTTCACTTGACGGAGCAGTGCCTGCAACAGACGAGGATTGCGCACCTGGCCGATGTCAGGCATGAATAAACCGCCGCCTTGCAAGCCAGGTACGCAATCGCTTAGCGTGACATGCTGCAATTGGACCTGATGCGCTGCACACCATTGCGTGGCGCGATCATCCTGGAAGGGCGGCAACAGCAGCATGCCGCTGCGTTGATATTCCGGATCGATGCCGGTGGCAGCATGCAGATTTTTGGCCGCTTCATCGAACATGCCCATGCTGCGCTGAGTCAGGCGTGTGACGGGCTCGGTATAATCCCATGAACACAACGGCGACAGGATACCGCCGCCCGCCCAGGACGCCTCGCTACCTGTCGTGCCGCGCTCCACCAGCGTGACTTTATAGCCCGCCTGCAGCAAGGCTTGCGCGCTGGTCAGGCCGATTGCGCCGCCACCGATGATCAGGAAATGTTCAGGCATTGAAGCTAGCTGGTTTCCACAATCTTGATCAGCGTCCTGGGCAGCGGAAACACTACATTCTCGACGATGCCCTGCAATTCGGTGACCTGCTGCGCGCCGAATTGCTGCAATTTTTCAATCACGCCCTGTACCAGCACTTCAGGGGCGGAAGCGCCCGCCGTGACGCCGACGTGAAGCTTTCCTGCAAACCATGATGCCTGTAGTTCGCTCGCATCATCCACCAGATAGGCCGGCACGCCGACATTTGCCGCGACTTCGCGCAAGCGGTTGGAGTTCGAGCTGTTCGGTGAGCCGACCACGATCACCACATCGCATTGCCCGACCAAAAGCTTGACCGCATCCTGGCGGTTTTGCGTGGCATAGCAGATGTCGTCTTTCTTGGGTCCTGTGATGAACGGGAAGCGGTTTTTCAGCGCGGCGATGATGCAACTGGCGTCGTCCACCGACAGCGTGGTTTGCGTCACATAAGCCAGATTCTGCTCGTCGTGCACGTTGAGCTGCGCTACCTGCTCGGGGGATTCCACCAGATACATGCCGCCCTCTGTCTGTCCCATCGTGCCTTCCACTTCCGGGTGCCCCTTGTGGCCGATCATGATGATTTCCTTGTTTTGATCGCGCAGGCGCGACACCTCGATATGCACCTTGGTGACCAGCGGGCAGGTCGCATCGAACACGGTCAAATTGCGCCTCTCTGCCTCGCGGCGCACCGCCTGGGATACTCCGTGCGCACTGAAGATCAGAATGCTGCCGGCAGGCACATCGTCCAGGTCTTCGATAAAGACCGCGCCTTTTTTGCGCAGGCCGTCTACGACGAATTTGTTATGCACGACTTCGTGACGCACATAGATCGGCGCACCGTGCAATTCGAGGGCGCGTTCCACGATCTCGATGGCACGATCCACGCCGGCGCAGAAGCCGCGCGGGTTAGCTAACAGCAGATCCATGTTTTTTCTCCATAAAGCTTTCCCATATCATCAAGATGGCCCCGCAGGTAATCGCGGAATCGGCAAGATTGAAGGCGGGGAAATAATGTTCATTCCAGTGGAATGCCAGGAAGTCAATCACGTAACCATATGCGATACGATCGATCAGGTTGCCGAGCGCGCCGCCCAGTATCAGACTCAGCGCCAGCGAGAAGATGATCTCACGGGAATGCCTGCGCAATAACCAGGTTATAGACACGGCAGCTACGACGGCAATGGCGGTGAACAACCAGCGCTGCATGCCGCCTGCATTGCTTAAAAAACTGAAAGCTGCCCCCGCGTTATGCAACCGTGTCAGATCAAACACGCTGAGCACCTTGATGCTTTCAAAATTAGTAAAGTTATTGATAATCAATAACTTGCTTGTCTGATCGAGTGCGATGACCAGACCGGCGAGCCCCAGCCAGCGTTTAAGCATAGCGCCTCGATTCACCTTCGCCATACAGGTTGCTCACGCAGCGACCGCACAGGGTCGGATGTTGTTCATCTGTACCCACATCTTCACGGTAATGCCAGCAGCGCTCGCACTTGTCGTGCAGGCTGACCGACACGTCGATGTGTTGATCTTCCACGCCGGCTACCCGGTGCACGCTGGCACGCGAGGTGATAAACACCAGGCGCAGATCATCGCCTAAACGCGCCAACACCTCATAATCATCCCCGGATGCGAACACATCCACCTCGGCGGCAAGCGCCGAGCCTATCATCCCGGCGCTGCGCGCTTCTTCGAGTTGCTTGTTGACGCGGGCGCGCCAGGCGTCGATGGTCAGCCATGCGCTGATTGCATCCCCTTCCAGTTGTGCATCCGGCAGGTCATGCCATGCACCCTCGAACACGCTCACATCGTTCGTCCCGTTCAATATCGTCCAGACTTCTTCGCCGGTGAAACTCAGCACAGGCGCGATCAATCGTGTCAGTGCCTGGGTGATGTGATACAGCGCGTTCTGCGCGGAACGGCGTGCGCCTGAATTCTCGCCTGCGGTGTACAGGCGGTCTTTCAGTATGTCGAGGTAGAAACCGCCCAGCGTTTCAGAGCAGAATCCCAGCAACTTTTGCACTGCCAGATGGAACTCGTAATGCTCATAATCGGCGCGCACACCGTCTTGCAGCTTTTGTGTCATATACAGCGCGTAGCGGTCGATCTCCAGCCAATTTTCGACCGGCAGGGCATCTCGCGCCACGTCAAAATCTGAAATGTTCGCCAACAAAAATTTTAATGTGTTGCGGATGCGGCGATAACTTTCCACCACGCGTTTGAGGATTTCATCCGAGATGGTCAGCTCACCGGAGTAGTCGGTCGAGGCTGTCCACAGGCGCAAAATGTCTGCGCCCAGCGTGTCGAATATCTTTTGCGGCGCGATCACGTTGCCCTTGGATTTGGACATCTTGTGGCCGTTGCCGTCCACCACGAAACCGTGCGTGAGCAGGGCGTTGTAAGGCGCGCGGCCATTGATTGCGCAGCCGGTGAGCAAGGAGGACTGGAACCAGCCGCGATGCTGGTCGGAACCTTCCAGATACAGATCCGCGGGTGAATTCAATTCTGAGCGTCTTTGCAATACCGACGCATGGGTGGTGCCGGAATCGAACCACACATCCAGCGTGTGCGTGAGTTTCTTGTAATGCTCCGCATCAGCGCCGATCAGATCGACCGAATTCAGGCTGAACCAGGCTTCGATGCCGTCCTGCTCGACCCGCTGCGCGACCTGCTCCAGCAGTTCAGGCGTTCTGGGATGCAACTCGCCCGTCTCCTTATGCACGAAGAACGGCATCGGCACGCCCCAGTTGCGCTGGCGCGATACGCACCAGTCCGGGCGATTTTTGATCATCGCCTCCAGACGCGCGCGTCCCCAGCTTGGGAAGAATGCGGTCTCATCGACAGCCTTGTTCGCCAGATCGCGCAGCGTCGCTCCCTTCTCGCTTTCCCCTTCTCCCTTCTCAGTTTGTGTCATGCCGATGAACCACTGAGGAGTGGAACGGAAAATGATCGGGGTCTTGTGGCGCCAGCAATGCGGATAACTGTGCTGCACTTTCTTCAGGCACAACAAATGGCCGGAGGCTTCCAGCGCCTGCAACACGATGTCGTTGCCCTTCCACACAAACACGCCCGCCAGCGCCACATCGCCCACGGGCGGCACGGCAGCCAGGAACTTGCCGTCATCGCCCACCGGGTTGTCGGTCGGCAGACCGTATTTTTGGCCGACGAAGTAATCGTCCAGTCCGTGCGCAGGGGCGGTATGCACAAGGCCCGTACCGGAATCCGCGGTGACATGCTCGCCGCAGATGACGGGCACGATGCGGTCCTGGAACGGATGTTGCAGCGGCAGCAAATCGAGCGCCGCGCCACGGCAAATGCCGACTGTCTCGCCGCTCAACTCGTAGCGCTCCAGGCAACTGTCCATCAATTCGGAGGCGAGCAGCAAATAACCCTTATCTGTTTTGACCAGACTGTATTCGAAATCGGGGTGCACGCTCACCGCCTGATTGGCGGGCAAGGTCCACGGCGTAGTGGTCCAGATCACCGCAGATACTTTTGCCGAGCCAGGCAGCGATACGCCGAAGGCGCGAGCAAGCGCGATGTTGTCTTTTACTTCGAACGCCACGTCGATCGCGCTTGAGGTCTTGTCCTCGTATTCGACCTCAGCTTCGGCCAGAGCGGACTGACAATCCAGACACCAGTTCACCGGCTTGTAGCCCTGATACAGATAGCCGCGATCATGGATGTGACCTATGGATCGCATGATGTCGGCCTCGACCTTGTAGTCCATGGTCAGATACGGTCTATCCCAGTCGCCCAGCACGCCTAAGCGGATGAAGTCCTTCTTCTGCCGTTCGACCTGCTCAGCCGCATAGCTGCGGCACAGTTTGCGGAACTCGGCGGGCGGGATCGCCTTGCCGTGCTTCTTTTCGACCATCAACTCGATCGGCAGTCCGTGGCAATCCCAGCCCGGCACGTAAGGTGCATCAAAACCCGAGAGCGTCTTGCTCTTGATGATGATGTCCTTGAGGATCTTGTTCACCGCATGGCCGATGTGGATGTCGCCATTCGCATACGGCGGGCCGTCGTGCAAAATGAATTTTGGCAGTCCCAGTTTCGCTGCGCGTATTTTCTGATAGCGCTGCGCCTCCTGCCATCGGGAGAGCATTTGCGGCTCGCGTTTGGCCATGTCGCCGCGCATCGGAAAAGCCGTGTCGGGTAAATTCAGTGTTTTCTTATAATCAGTCATGTTGTTCGAACCATTTCTTTGCATTTTCTACATCCAACGCAATTTGTCGCGTCAGTGCGCCCACATCGGGAAATTTCTGTTCATCGCGGCGTTTTTGCAGGAATTCAACGCGCAACGTCTTTCCGTAAATATCTTGTCCAAATTCAAACAGATGCACTTCCAGTATCGGTTTTGCATCGTGTTTCAGCGTAGGGCGAACCCCCAGGCTGGCGACGCCTTGCAAAATGCCCAGGCCTGCCACATGCGCCTCGACCACGAAGATGCCGGACAGCGGCGGGCGGTTGTGTTTTAAGTGGATGTTCGCAGTCGGGTAGCCCAGCTTTTTACCTACGCCATCGCCATGCACCACGCGACCGCTGATGCTGTAAGTACGCCCGAGATAATCATGTACCCGGCGCATTTGTCCGGCAGCCAGGGCCGCACGCACCGCCGTGCTGGAAATCCGCACGCCGCCATGCATCACGCTCGGTACTGCCCGCACCTCGAAACCATGCTGCCTGCCTGCCGTCTCCATCAGTGCGAAATCGCCTGCGCGTCCGCTGCCGAAACGGAAGTCATCGCCTATCAGCACGAATTTAACTGATAGTTTTTCATGCAGGGCGTGAATGAAATCCGTAGCCGTCATCTGTGCAAACCGGTCATTGAAGCGGCACACATGCACGCGGTCTATGCCCAGCCGGGATAAAAGTTCCAGCTTTTCACGCAGGCTGCTCAGTCGGACTGGTGCCGATTGAGGTGCGAAAAATTCGCGCGGATGCGGTTCAAAAATCACCGCAGCCGTCGGCAGTCCGCGCGCCTTGGCCGATGTTTTCAGTTCGTTCAGCAAGGCCTGGTGACCCAGGTGTACACCATCGAAGTTTCCGATAGTGAGGGCGACAGGCTGGGTATCAGGGGAGTAGAGTCCGCGTAGTATCTGCATAGCGCAACAATTATACCGTGAGATGAGCGGTTGCCGCTTGCTTGAGTGGTTTCATGGTACGAAAGTGAGCTAAATTAAATTGATTGCCCCTCTTGTCAGTCATAGCGGTAGAATACGCCGCGTTAAAAGGCTCGGATTCATCGCTTCGGGCGCACCATTTTATTGAACAGATTATGACATCCAACATGCAACAAACTTCCCTTGATGTACTTGAACCATTAGGCGCCGGCGAGATTTCGATGGGTGAAATCCGCAGCATGCTTGATGGCACGCAGATGTTCAGAGATTTTGAGTGGTCACAGATTGAAGCACTCTCAGCTTACATTGAGTTGTATCGCGCAGCGCCCGGAACCGTGTTGTTTCGCGAAGGTGATCAAGGTGACTTCATGTGTGTCGTGTTGCAAGGCCGTCTCGATATTCGCAAGAAAGATGCACAGCATGACGACAAAATGGTCGCTACCGTTTATGCGGGGCGCAGTCTTGGCGAGATGGCAATGGTCGACAGCGAAGCAAGATCAGCCACTGCAGTGGTGACAGAGCCGGCTGTTTTGGCCGTTCTGACGCAGGACAGTTTTATGTCGATCACGCACGATAAGCCGGCATTGGCGGTAAAACTGCTGCTCAAAATCTCGCAACTGATCAGCCAGCGTCTGCGCCACACCAGCGGTGTTCTGGTCGATTATCTGGAAAAATAAGCTGCAATATCTTCCTGAATCCTGAATCCTGAATCCTGAATCCTGACTCAGGATTTTGCCGGCAGGAAATCGATCCCGGTGCGCCTGACCAGCTCCTGATAGCTGATCGGTCGGCTCACACGGGCTTCGTCCGTGTTATCCAGCCAATTCACCCAGCTACGGCGGGTTGACGGGTCGTAGACCAGCTTGAATAAATGCTGCGGCACCCACACCCGGTTAGCGCCGATGGTGGGCGGTGTGCCGTCAAACACGGGGCCGGTAATCACGTAAACGTCACCCGCCGCGCGCATCACATATTTACGCGTTGCCTTCTCGATGCCGGCCCAGGCGCGGCGGTTATTGATTGCATACTGCGGCACCATATTGGCAAGTGAAAAACTCTGCGCCATCGACGCATCGGTTGCCATGTCGCCTGCCGGAGCCATGTGGCCGCGATCAAATCCGGAACCATGATAATCATCCAGTTCGGCGCGCTCAGCCCTTGGCAATCGGGCATCCGCGTAAAATTTATTCGTTCTCTGGTTGTTTTTAGCGTCTTGCAATATCGCATTATTGAGCCGCTCGGCGACATAGACAGGCGTACGACTTTTGCCCGAATGCAACACTGCAAACGCGTTAAAACAAAGGGCGCGCGACTGCAATGCTTCCTGGTGCCGGATGACCGGCGGGTTGCCGTTGGCAAACACCTCGCGGCATAGCTTGAAATCATCACTTGCCGCAAATGCGTTGCCGAATGACATGGCAACGACGGCTAAACCTAACCCTAACCTTCTAATCAATATCATCAGCCTGTATTTGAATATTATAGGTAGCCAGTAGCCAGTAGCTACTACCAGCTACAGCTATTATGCGTTGTGCATCGCGTTCAGCTGTTTGGCGATGATGTCGTGATTCAGCCAAAGCACGGGGCCTGCCGGATTGGAGGTCTCATAAAACATCAACGGCCCGGTACCTTCCAGTACCAGCGCGCTCAATACACCTACAACCAGTTCACGGCGATCTACATGCATCTGGATGATTTCATCCGACGTGCCTATCATCAAGTCTGCCAGGGCTTCCGAGTTGTCCATCGGCCAGGCCGCGAAATTCCGGAATTCTTTCATCACGGAGCTGGTGTTGTAGTCTTCGATTTTCTGCAACAGCGCTTCGAGCGTAATGCCCTCCTGTAATAACGGCCGGCAGGCTTGCCACTGTTGTTCTGCCCACGCACCGCCATTTTCCCGTTTCAGCGCTTCAAGCAGCGGGAACAGTGAGAGCTCAACGCCTGCGAAGATGTCGGACGAATTAGTGCGGATCTCCGGGCAGTTGTAAACGGTGGCTACAACGCCATTCGCCCAGGCGGCCTGGGCCACATTTTCCAGACGCATCTTGGCACGGCCCTGCGTGTAGTTGCTGTAGGTTTGCCACTGGTATTTGCCGTCGATCAGGATTTCGGTGCCGTGATAGCCGTAGGCGGTGTAGCGCACCTTGCCGCCTGTCGCATCCAGTCTTGCGCGAATAGCAGCGCTGCCGTCGATCAGGTACTGGAAGGTGTTGGCCGTGACTTCGTCGAAATTCATCAGGATCAGTTTGCCCAGATCGCTGTCCAGCAGGGCGCGGGAGGACATGAAACGCTCGCCCCGGCCTTTGTAGATGCGGTTGGCGATCGCCAGGAACACTTTTACCTTCGGGATGCCGCCTGCCATGGTATGGGCAAAGAAGGCGTTGGCCCCGTCCGGGATCATGCGATCCAGTTCGCTCATGACAAGGGCTACCGAATCCTTGAAGCGTTTTACGCCTACTTCGCGACATTTCTCGATATGCGCCCAGTCGAGTTTATCTTCCTGCCAGCTTTTCAGCGTCATGCCGGCCAGCAGTTCGGTAGGAGTGGGTTCACCTGCCGGTGCGTCCAGATCGAATCCGGCCATCAGCGGCACGTTGATGATGCGTCCGCCCAGGTTGGCTTCGGCTTCTGTCAGTTCTTCACTGGTCAGTGCGCGCAGGGCGTTGTTTTCATCGCGGCGACCGACCGTGATGCCGATGATGGTCATGCCGGATTTCTTCGCCTCGTTGATCAGGCCGTTGGCATAGCCCCGGCCAAACAGTTCGCCGAACAGCACGAAGACATCGCCTTTGCGAAAAATGTTGGTTCGGGGGATTTCTCTGAGCGAAATGGGTGCATTCATAATTGTGACTCCGATATACAATTCTAAAAAATACGATTTAAACCGTGCCGCCGACTGTCAGTCCGTCGATGCGCACGGTCGGTTGGCCGACGCCGACCGGCACGCTCTGGCCTTCCTTGCCGCAGGTGCCGACGCCCGGATCGAGCGCCATGTCGTTGCCTATCATCGAGATGCGGGTCAGCACGTCAGGGCCGTTGCCGATCAGCGTCGCACCTTTCACCGGATGCGTGATCTTGCCGTCTTCGATCATGTAGGCTTCGGCGGTGGAGAAGACGAACTTGCCGCTGGTGATGTCCACCTGGCCGCCGGCGAAATTCACCGCATACAGGCCATGCTTTACCGAAGCGATGATCTCCGCAGGATCTTTGTCGCCGCCCAGCATATAGGTGTTGGTCATGCGCGGCATCGGGATATGTGCGTAGGATTCGCGGCGGGCATTGCCCGTCACCGGCACACCCATCAGGCGGGCGTTGAGCGTGTCCTGCAAATAGCCTTTGAGGATGCCGTTCTCGATCAGCGTGGTGCACTGAGTGGGGTTGCCCTCATCGTCCATTTGCATCGAACCGCGCCGGTCGGCCAGCGTGCCGTCATCCACCACGGTCACGCCCGCTGAGGCGACGCGTTCGCCGATGCGGCCTGCGAACGCCGAGCTGCCCTTGCGGTTGAAGTCGCCCTCCAGTCCATGACCGATTGCTTCATGCAGCAGGATGCCCGGCCAGCCGTTGCCCAGCACCACGGTCATATTGCCGGCAGGAGCGGGTGCGGCATCCAGATTGACGACCGCCTGATGCACCGCAAGGGCTGCATATTTATGCAGCATCGCATCGTCGAAATAGGCGTAATTGAAGCGTCCGCCACCACCCGCCGAACCTTGTTCGCGGCGTCCGTTGCTCTCGATAATCACGGTGATCGACAAGCGCACTAATGGTCTGATGTCGGCATTCATCAGGCCGTCGCTGCGCGCGACCATCACTACTTCGTATTCGCCGGCTAAACCCGCCATGACCTGCACCACGCGCGGATCAAGCGCGCGCGCATAGCCTTCGATGCGTTCGAGCATGGCGACCTTGTCGGCATCCTTGAGGCTTGCGATCGGATCGTTCGGCAGATAGATGTCGCGCCGTGAGCCGCGATGCAGCATCGGCACGGTCTGTGTGCCGCCGCTGGAAGCGATGGCGCGTGTGGCATTGGCCGCACTTTGCAGCGCATTCAAGCTGATATCGTCGGAATAGGCAAACGCGGTTTTTTCGCCGCTCACCGCCCGTACGCCGACACCCTGATCGATGCTGAAGCTGCCGGATTTGACGATACCTTCCTCAAGAGACCAGCTCTCGGCCCGGCTGTACTGGAAATACAAGTCCGCATAATCGAGACGGTGCGCCAGCATGCTGTTGAACACCTGCTCGATCTGAAGTGTTTCAATCAGGTAGGGCGCGAGCAGGATTTGCTGTGCGGTGGCGAACAGGGTGTCAGGTGAGGCGGATAGGGTCATATTTAGCCGTTAGACGTGAGTCGTTAGTTATTAGTTAAATCAAAATCAGTCGTTAGATGTTGGTGGTTGGTTTAATTCAGTTATTAGTCGTTAGACGTTAGTTGGTATTGTCGCTTCGCGGCATTAACTAAATACTAAGGTCTAGCGTCTAGCAACTGATTTTTCGATGTTCCAGTGCCGGCAGGCTGGCACGCAGGCTGGCCTGATAGGTGCGATTAATGTCGGCTATCACCACGCCGGATCCGCGCGGCAGCCTGTCCAGTACGCGCCCCCAGGGATCAACAATCATGCTGTTGCCATGTGTCTCGCGCCCGTTGACGTGATAGCCGCCCTGGGCTGAGGCGACGACATAAGCCAGATTTTCAATGGCACGGGCGCGCACCAGAACTTCCCAGTGCATCTTGCCGGTGGTCTCGGTAAATGCGGCGGGCAGCACGATCATGTCCACGTCCTTCATCGCACGAAACAGCTCCGGGAAGCGCAGGTCGTAACACACGGCCAGACCAATGCGCCCGAACGGTGAGTCTACCACTACTATCTTGTTACCCGGTTCTATGGTTTTGGCCTCATCATAACTTTCATTGCCCAGCGACAAATTGAACAAGTGGATCTTGTCATAGCGCGCCATCTGGCGTCCCTGGTCGTCGAATACCAGGCAGCTATTGAGCACCTTGTCCGGCACACTTGCTGCCAGCGGGATGGAGCCTCCGATCAACCATACTTTGTACTGGCGTGCAGCATCGCTCAGGAATGCCTGGATAGGGCCAGTGCCTTCCTGCTCGCGCACCACTACCTTGTCCTGTTCCGTCATGCCCATGATCGCGAAAAATTCCGGCAGCACCACCAGTTTTGCGCCTTGCTCGGTGGCGCGGGCTATCAGGCGGCGCGCCTCGCTCAGGTTGCCCGCCACATTCGGGCCGGAAGCCATCTGAATGGCGGCTACCTTGAATGTGCTGGCTTGAGAAGTGCTGGGCATGGCGACTGACATAGGTACTCCTGTTGTTATTTCGCGGGTTTATTTGTTGTATTTGCAGCTTTTGGCGCGGCCGGAAGTATGACGGGTGTCTCGCCAACCTTGATTACGTTCGGGTCGCTCCATGTTCCGCTGACATTGTATTCAAAAGAGATTAACTTATCGAGCGGATTACCCAATACCTTGCTGACGATCAGTGTACCCAGTCCCACAATCGGCCCTGCAGCAAACGCGCTCAGCATGGATACGCTGGAGCCCAGGGTAGGTAATACCACCACGCGCAGGTTCTGCGTTTCGTCGTTCAAGTTGACCTGCCCCTTCATCGTTACCTTGGCTGAAGAGCCGTCTATGTGCAAGTCATTGGTTTGCATCACACCGTGTTTGATTGTGGCATTGCCGTTGATGTTGTCGAACTCGAAACCGGCGCTGAACACATCGGTAAAATCCAGCGTGATGCGTTTGG
>JAUSNM010000052.1 GCA_030645535.1 Gallionella sp.
ACGATGTTGATGCAATTCTTTTACTCGCCATAGCCATCTCTTCGAAGAGACGGCCGGCTGAACTCGTTGAAATCATCGCTGCGAACGATCTGATTCATGGTTCTGTTTCTTCCGAATCGACCCTGGTGGAGGCGTTTCATAACCTATCCACGCATGGTTTGATCTCTCAGGTTGGCGACGGCTATGCGCTGACGCCGGTGGCGCTGACAATCATGTCGGCCGGGCGCAAGAAAGCCGACAACGAGGAGAGACTCTTCGGTCTCAAGGCAGCCCTGTCCGGATATAACCTCAAAGGTGAACATCCTGCCATTCTGGTAACCGTTGAACAATTGAGCGCTGCGGTTCTGGCGCACCAGACATCTAAAGAGCACGCAGGCAAAAACCTGCTGGTACCCAAGCCTAAACCTGTTATCGACAGCAAACGTCCCGGACGCCGCAAGCCTTTGCCGACACGCCGCAAGTATTGATCACAAAGCCGCCATGCCCGTCTCCCTCTCTCCCCAACCCTGATGGGGAGAGAGGGAGACGTCTCGCTGCGCGAGTTTTACATTAACCATCAGGCTCTCATGCAATTCAAAAATAAACATGTAAAAAACATTGCGAGGGCGATGCACCAGCAGTTCGATCAGATGCTGGCGTGGACGGCTGATGTGACAGCTAAGCCTTGCGCCGGCAAGCCCTATTTGACCGAGAAAGGCGGGATTCTCGCGCTGAATTTTGACGTCATGTCAGTACAAAGCGAAATGTACATCGACAGGCCGGATGAGTTAGTCATCTCTTATACCCGTGCCATGATGAGTTTCCTTTTGCTGGAACCCGCTCCCAAACGCATCGCAATGATAGGGCTGGGCGGCGGCTCACTGGCCAAGTATTGCTACCGTTATTTGCCATCGTCAGAAATCATCGTGGTCGAAATCAGCCCCGATGTGATTGCATTGCGAAATGAATTTGCCATCCCGGCCGACGATACGCGCTTTCGGGTATTGCTGGGTAACGGGGCGGAGTGGGTGACAGATACGTCATTGCAGCCGGATGTGCTGATCGTAGATGGATTTGATACGAATGGACTGCCCGCGCAATTAAGCTGTCAGCGCTTTTACGATGATTGTTTTGCATCGCTGGCGGACAACGGCATTCTGGTGGTCAATTTGTGGGGTGGCTACCCGCATTACGATGAATACCTGGCGCGTATCCACACCAGCTTTGCTGACCGCGTAGTGATTGTTGATGCGGAGGATAGCGTCAATAAAATCGTGCTCGCGGTAAAAAACAGCGAGTTTCCGCCGTCATCATCCGCCATACGGCAGCATGCCGGCACACTCGACACGACGCACCCTCTGAATTTTCAGGCGAAATCCAACAAGCTGATTAAGGCGCTGTCCGGCCGCTGAATAAGAGCGTTTGGGGAGCGGGATTTGCTCGTGCATCTGGTCATTCGTGCCCGAATCCAGTAAAGTGCAGTTCCTTACCTTACAAAAAGAGCAATAACATGAGTGCAAAAGGCCAGCAGTTGCAAGATCCATTTCTGAATACCCTGCGTAAAGAGCATGTCCAGGTCGCAATTTACCTGGTTAATGGCATCAAGCTGCAAGGTCAGGTCGAATCATTCGATCAGTACGTGGTGTTGCTGAAAAATAATTCCGTTATCCAGATGGTGTATAAGCACGCCATTTCCACTATCGTTCCGGCACGCGCAGTCAATATTTCCTATGACGATGACGCGGCCGAGTGATGCAAAAAACATCTGAAGGTTCTGAAACAGCCATTCTGGTCAGTATTGACTTAGGCGACGCCGACTATCGCGAGAGCCTGGAAGAGTTGCGCCTGCTGGCCGAGACAGCGGGCGTACGCACCTTGGCGACTGTGGAAACCAAGCGTATTCGACCCAATCCGGCCTTGTTTGCCGGTAGCGGAAAGATTGCTGAAATCGCTGAAATGGTCGAGCGCATGGAAATCCCGCTGGTGATTTTCAACCACGATCTGTCGCCCGCGCAAATGCGTAATCTGACTGCCAAATTAAATACCCGCGTCATCGATCGCACCATGCTGATCCTGGATATTTTTGCGCAACGCGCGCAAAGCCATGAAGGCAAGGTGCAGGTCGAGCTGGCGCAGCTCAAATATCTGGCAACTCGTCTGGTGGGGCTCAATACCGACATGGGGCAGCAGAAATTTGCGGTTGGCGCTCGCGGGCCGGGTGAGACACAGCTCGAACTGGACAGGCGAAAACTCGATAAGCGCGTGCATTTATTGAAAGAACGTCTTGAGAAGCTGAAAAATCAGCGCGATGTGATGAGACGCTCGCGCAATCGTTCCGGCGTCTTTTCGGTGTCGATTGTGGGCTATACCAATGCAGGTAAATCGACGCTGTTCAACCGACTTACCAAGGCTAACGTCTATGTGGCGAATCAGTTGTTCGCAACGCTCGATACCACGTCCCGCAAAATGTATTCCGAGGGGGCCGGGGAAATCGTGGTGTCGGATACGGTGGGTTTCATCCGGCACTTGCCGCATGGCCTGGTTGCAGCCTTTCGCAGTACGCTGGAAGAGACCGTGCAGGCCGATTTGTTGCTGCATGTGGTGGATGCCAGCAACCCCAATCGCGACGACCAGATCAATGAGGTCAACAAGGTGCTCAGGGAAATCGATGCGGGGGATATTCCGCAATTGATGGTGTATAACAAAGTCGATCTGACGGATATTCCGGCGGGTGTGGAGCGCGATGACTGTGATAAAATCGCTCGCGTTTTTCTGAGCGCGGTAAGCGGTGCAGGGTTGGACGAATTGCGGCTTGCCTTGTATGCAGCTAAGGATGCAAAACTGGCCGCTGAACAAAATGAAAATCAAATTAAACAAGCGAGAAATCAGCCATGGGATTGAATGACCCGCAATGGGGTAATAAGAACAAAAATGATGGCCCGCCCGATCTGGAAGAGCTGTTGCGCAAACTAAAGGCACAGGTGGCGGCTATGTTAGGTGGCAAGGGCGACTCCGGCAAGAGCGGTGGTCCGGCCATGCCAAAACTGAGCGGTGGCGGACTGGGTCTGCTGGCCGTGATCGCCGTGTTGATCTGGCTGGGCAGCGGCTTTTACATCGTCGACGCGAGTCAGCGCGGTGTAGTGCTGCGCTTCGGCAAGCAAGTGGATGTCACGCTGGCAGGCCCGCGCTGGCACATGCCGTACCCGATTGAAACGGTGGAGCTGGTCAATCTGAGCCAGGTCCGCACCGTGGAAGTCGGCTATCGCGATAACGTCAAGAACAAGATGGCAAAAGAATCGTTGATGCTGACCGATGATGAAAACATCATCGACATTCAGTTTGCGGTGCAATATTTCCTGCGTGATCCGGGGGAGTATCTGTTCAATAACCGCAATCCTGACGAAAACGTGCGTCAGGCGGCGGAAACCGCGATTCGCGAAGTGGTCGGCAAAAACAAGATGGACTTCGTGTTGTATGAAGGGCGTGAGGCGGTTGCGGCAAACGCGACCAAGCTGATTCAGGATATTCTGGATCGCTACAAGTCAGGCATCGTCATCAGCAAGCTGACCATGCAAAATGCCCAGCCGCCCGAACAGGTTCAGGCAGCCTTTGATGATGCGGTGAAAGCGGGCCAGGATCGCGAGCGGCAAAAGAATGAAGGTCAGGCCTATGCCAATGACGTCGTGCCGCGCGCACGAGGTACGGCGTCCCGCCTGATTCAGGAGTCGGAAGGCTACAAGCAAAGCGTGATCGCTAATGCTGAGGGTGATGCGAGTCGCTTCAAGCAAATTCTGGTTGAATATGAGAAGGCGCCCGCTGTGACCCGTGACCGGATGTATCTGGACATGATGTCGCAAGTGATGGGCAATATCAGTAAAGTCATGGTCGATCAAAAGAACGGTAACAGTCTGTTGTATCTGCCTCTGGATAAGCTGATTGAATCGAGCCGGACTACCGGTACTGCCGTGGATGTGCCGGCAGCCCCTAAGCCTGATGCCGCACCTGTGACATCGCAGGGAAATGATAATAATGCCGCGCAGCGTGCACGCGACTCTCTGTTGAGTCGCGACCGGGAGGCCCGTTAATGAAAACCAGTGTAGCTAACATCCTGATCGGTGCGGTCATCGCGCTGATCCTGTTGAGTTTGAGTCTGTTTGTAGTTGATCAGCGTCAGACCGTCATCGTGTTTCAATTGGGTGAAATGGTCAGCGTCAAGACAGCGCCCGGCTTGTATTTCAAAATCCCGCTGGTACAGAACGTGCGCTATTTCGATTCGCGCATCCTGACGCTGGATACGGGTGAGCCTGAGCGTTTCATCACGGCGGAAAAGAAAAACGTGATGGTTGATTCCTTTGTCAAATGGCGCATCGTCGATGTAAAGCAGTTTTATATCAGCGTCGGCGGCGATGAGGTACGTGCCAACACGCGTTTGAAGCAGACAGTCAATTCGAGCATGCGTGAAGAATTCGGTAAACGCACCATCCATGAAGTAGTGTCGGGTGAACGCGAAGAGATCATGAATGTGTTGCGTAACAAAGCCGACATTGATGCGCGCAAGATCGGTGTGCAAGTGCTGGACGTGCGCCTGAAACGTGTCGATTTCCCCTCCGAGATCAGCGATTCGGTGTACCGCCGCATGGATGCCGAGCGTAAGCGTGTCGCCAATGAATTGCGTGCTTCCGGCGCTGCCGATGGTGAAAAGATCAAGGCTGATGCTGACAAGCAACGCGAAGTCATTCTGGCCGAGGCCTATCGCGATGCGCAAAGCACCAAGGGTGAGGGCGATGCAAAGGCTTCTTCGATTTACGCCGCTGCTTTTGGTCGCAATGCCGAGTTCTATTCCTTCTATCGCAGTCTTGAAGCCTACAAGCAAAGCTTCAAGAACAAGAGCGACGTGATGGTGATGGATCCGAGTTCCGCATTCTTCAAGTACCTGAAAAGTTCGGGTAAGGCGGGCAAGTAGGCCGGGATTTTATTGGTGAAACCGATCAATTCCGGACTGAAGCGTCAAAGCGCTCAAGCCATCATTGATCAGGAATAAAGCAGTTCTATCGCTTATATTCTGTGGGAATGTCCTTGCGGCATTATCCCGACAGGTTTGAAACCCGTCGGGATAAACCCTGCCTGCGGCGAAAATAGATTTTTAGAGGTTCTTAGATGCAAAATTGGTTACTCCCCGAATATATACAAGACATGCTGCCCGACGAGGCTTGGCGTGTAGAAAAGATGCGCGCACAAGTTCTTGATTTGTTGCGTAAGTCTGGTTACCAGCTGGTATCCCCCCCGTTGCTCGAATATGCCGAATCCTTGTTGATTGCCGAAAGTCGCGACATGGACCTGCGCACCTTCAAGCTGGTAGATCAGTTGAGCGGGCGCACGCTGGCACTACGTGCCGACATCACGCCGCAAGTGGCACGCATCGACGCCCATCTTCTGAACCGTCAGGGCGTGGCGCGTTTGTGCTATGCAGGCAGCGTGCTGCATACGCAACCTGCCGGGTTGAATCGCACCCGCGAGCTGTTGCAAATCGGCGCTGAATTGTATGGTCACGGTGGTCTGGAAAGCGATCTGGAAATTCAGCAGCTGATGTTGCAGGCACTGGCCCTGATCGGTGTGCAAAATGTGCATCTTGACCTGGGACATGTCGGCGTATTCCGCGCACTTGTTAAACATGCTCAGCTGGACAAGCCGCTCGAAGACGCCCTGTTCGCAGCCCTGCAAAGCAAGGACAGTACGGCTTTGCAGAGTCTGGTCGCAGGACTTGATGAACAGCTGTGCAGTGCCTTGCTGGTCTTGCCCACACTGTACGGCAGTTGTGAGGAGGTGTTGGCAAGGGCTCGCAAATTGTTACCCCAACTGCCTGAAATCAGTGCTGCGCTGGCTGACTTGCAAGCCGTATCCGGCAAGTTGCACTCTATGGTGTCCAGTGTCGGGATAGACCTGGCCGATTTGCGCGGTTATCACTACCACAGCGGTATGGTGTTCGCTGCCTATCATGCGGGCAGTCACGACGCGATTGCGCTGGGTGGCCGTTATGATGATCTGGGCAAGAGTTTTGGTCGTGCGCGTCCAGCTACCGGATTCAGCATGGATCTGCGTCAGTTATATCGTCTGCTACCCGCACAGGCTGAATGTTTCGGTATTCGCGCACCATATCAGGATGATGCTGCTTTGCGCGCTGCAATTGAAAGTTTGCGTGCGGCGGGTGAGATGGTCGTGGTGAATTTGCCGGGCAGCGTGGATTGCCCTGACGAATTGCAATGCAACCGCGACCTGGTTCTGCGGGACGGTGTATGGATTGTAGAGGCGATTCATGAATCGCCTCTACCGGAAATTGTTTCTAATTGATATTAATTGAAATCAGGAATCGTAATGGCTAATAACGTCGTTGTAATTGGTACCCAATGGGGTGATGAAGGTAAGGGAAAGATCGTCGATTGGCTGACCGATCATGCACAGGGTGTCGTGCGTTTTCAGGGCGGACATAACGCAGGGCACACCCTGGTCATCAACGGCAAGAAGACGGTGTTGCACCTGATTCCTTCCGGTATTTTGCGTGACCATGTGATGTGCTACATCGGCAACGGTGTGGTGTTGTCACCTCAGGCTCTGCTCAAGGAAATGGATGAATTACAGGCAGCAGGCATCGATGTGTATGGTCGTCTGAAAGTCTCGGAAGCTTGCCCGTTGATTCTGCCGTATCACGAAGCGATCGACAAGGCGCGCGAGCTGGCAAAGGGCGATGCGAAGATCGGCACAACGGGTCGCGGCATTGGGCCTGCCTATGAAGATAAAGTCGCACGCCGCGCGATCCGTTTGCAGGATATTTTTTACCGCGAACGTTTTGCCGCCAAGCTGGGCGAGGTTCTTGATTATCACAACTTCGTATTGAAGAATTATTTCAATGCGCCGACGGTTGATTTTCAAAAAACCCTGGACGATACACTGGCACTGGCCGAACGCATCAAGCCACTGGTGATGGATGTGCCGCGTGCCTTGTATGAAGCGAATAAGGCAGGCCGCGGCTTGTTGTTTGAAGGCGCGCAGGGTGCCTTGCTGGACATCGATCACGGCACCTATCCATTCGTCACCTCCAGCAACTGCATCGCAGGTGCTGCCTGTGCGGGTGCCGGTGTCGGGCCGCAGATGCTCAACTACGTGCTGGGCATTACCAAGGCTTACACCACGCGCGTAGGTTCAGGTCCGTTCCCGACTGAATTATACGATGCTGTGAACAAGTGCGATCCTATCGGCGAAGGTCTGGCGCGTCGCGGTCATGAATTTGGCTCGACCACCGGGCGTGCACGTCGTTGCGGCTGGTTCGATGCGGCAGCATTGAAGCGTTCAATCCAGATCAACGGGGTGTCAGGCCTGTGTGTGACCAAGCTGGATGTGATGGATGGCATGGAAACTGTGCGTATCGGCGTCGCTTACCGCATCAACGGTGTGGATAGCGATATTCTGCCGGTAGGTTCCGATGCGCTGGTCGATTGTCAGGTGGTGTATGAAGAAATGCCGGGTTGGAGCGAGAGCACGCTCGGTGTGCAACAGTATGATGCGTTGCCACTCGCTGCCCGCAATTATCTGGAGCGTATCGCGCAAGTCTGCGGTGTCCCCGTGGATATGGTTTCAACCGGTCCTGATCGTGATGAAACCATCGTGCTGCGCCATCCATTTGAATAAAGTGGCTTTAATGGTGCAATTGACTACCCCGCAAACCTCCAGCCTTAACCTGGCCTGTATGGTTGGCGGGTCGTCAGCCAGTTTTATCTTAGTAAAGTGTTTGAGTAATTTGCCGGTAAGTATAGGCAACGGCAAAAACGTGGTGCTCGCGCGCCACGTTTTTGTCATTTCGGAAATCGTTGTTCGTTTCGTGTTGTTGTTTCGCAGCTTTTTTTGTGCGCAAAAAAATAGTCAGCTTTCGCTGACTATTTCTAGTTTCTGGTGCCCAGAAGAGGACTCGAACCTCCACACCTTACGGCACACGGACCTGAACCGTGCGCGTCTACCAATTCCGCCATCTGGGCAAGCAATGTTTCTTGCTGAAGGCGCGCATTTTATAGTGAAAGGAAAATTTGTCAATGAAAAAGAAAAATAATTTACGTTTGCAGGATCCATACCTCGAACGCGAGCGTGAACAATACGAACATCCGCTGCCAAGTCGCGAATTTATTTTGCAGATTTTGACCGAGCAGGGCGCCCCTATGAGCGATGATGAGCTGCTGGATATGCTGCTCATCGAGCGTGAAGAAGAAGATCTGTTCTCACGCCGTCTGCGCGCGATGGAACGCGATGGTCAGATCATGCGCAATCGCAAGCGTGCAATCTGCGTGATGGACAAGCTCGACCTGGTCAAGGGCAAGGTACAAGGCCATCCGGATGGCTTCGGCTTCCTGGTGCCTGAAGACGGCAGTGCCGACATGTTCCTGTCAGAGAAGGAAATGCATCAGGTGCTGAACGGCGACGTGGTGATGGTGCGCCAGGCTGGCGTGGACCGCCGCGGTCGTCCTGAAGCCAAGATCGTCGAAGTGCTGGAGCGTGCCAACAATAAAGTTGTCGGCCGCCTGTATGAAGAACACGGCATCCAGTTCGTAGTCGCCGAGAATCGCCGTATCAGCCAGGATATTCTGGTTGCAGCAGGCGGGGCGGGTGACGCCAAAACGGGTCAGGTGGTGATACTGGAAATTATCAAGCATCCCGACAAGCACGCGCAGCCGATAGGCCGCATCGTGCAGGTGCTGGGGAATTATGCAGATCCGGGCATGGAAATCGAGATTGCCTTGCGCAAGCATGATCTGCCCTATGAGTTTCCCAATGATGTGCAAAAACAAGCCAAAGCGATTTCACCTGTGGTATCACCTGAAGACTGGGCGGGGCGCGAGGATATCCGTAATCTGCCGCTGGTGACCATTGACGGGGAAACGGCGCGTGACTTTGACGATGCCGTGTATTGCGCTCCTGAAAAAGGCGGCTACCGCCTGGTGGTGGCCATTGCAGACGTCAGCCATTATGTGCAGAACAATGATGCGCTGGATCGCGAGGCCATCCTGCGCGGCAACTCGGTGTATTTCCCGCGCCGTGTGATTCCGATGTTGCCGGAGGAGTTGTCCAACGGCTTGTGTTCGTTGAATCCAGCGGTGGATCGCCTGTGCATGGTGTGCGACATGCATGTCAACAGCAAAGGTGAAATCGGTGAATATCGTTTCTACCCGTCGGTGATGTATTCCAATGCCCGCCTGACCTATAACCAGGTGGCCGAGATGCTGGCAGAGCCTGATGGCGAAATGGCAAAGAGCAATGCGACTATTGTGCCGCACCTGCAACATCTGTATGAATTGTTCCAGAAGTTGTTAAAGGCGCGTGAGAAGCGCGGCGCAATCGACTTTGAAACGGTCGAAACACAGATGATCTTCACCGAACAGGGCAAAATTGAACGCATCGTGCCTGTTGTGCGCAACGACGCACATAAGTTGATTGAAGAGTGCATGCTGGCGGCAAACGTGTGTGCGGCAGGATTCTTGCATGAGCATGAGCATCCTGTGCTGTATCGCATCCACCAGGGGCCGACACCGGAAAAGCTGGAAGCCTTGCGTGAATTCATGAAGGAATTCGGTCTTGGTCTGACGGGAGATGACGAGCCGCAAGCGGCCGACTACTCAAAGTTGCTCAAAAGCATCAAGGGACGTCCTGATGCGGCTTTGTTGCAAACCGTGATGTTGCGATCCTTGCGTCAGGCAAAGTATGAGCCGGAGAATATCGGTCACTTCGGTCTGGGCTATGAGGCTTATACCCACTTTACGTCACCGATCCGGCGTTATCCCGACCTGCTGGTGCATCGCGCCATCAAGGCGGTGTTGCACGGTAAGAAATACACGCCAGCGCAGAAATGGGCTGAACTGGGTATTCATTGTTCAATGACCGAACGCCGTGCCGACGATGCGACGCGTGACGTGGAAGCATGGCTGAAATGTTTCTACATGCGCGATCATCTGGGCAGCGTGTTCACCGGTACGGTATCTTCAGTCACGAGTTTCGGCATGTTCGTCTCGCTGGATGATCTGTATGTCGAAGGCCTGGTGCATATTTCAGAGCTGGGCAAGGATTACTTCCATTTCGATGCTGCCAAACACCATTTGCTGGGCGAGCGCACCGGGAAAAGTTATCGCCTGGGCGACCGCGTAGAAGTACGTGTGGTCAAAGTGGATATGGAAAGCACCAAGATCGATTTCGTGTTGCACTCGGAAGTGGCGACAGGTGATTCAGAGGGTGCTGATAAACCAAAAAAGAAAGCCGCAAAGGGGAAGAAAAAGCATGGCTGATCTGAGACTCATTTACGGTTTTCATGCCGTAACCGGACGTATCCGTCAGAATCCTGACGGCGTGATGGAAATATATCTGCAATCACAGCGTCAGGATCAGCGCATGCGCGACCTGATCGCGCTGGCTGAAGCCAGTGGCGTGCGGGTTATTCCGGTGGATGCCGCTCGTCTGGATGGAATGGCCGGCGGTGCGCGGCATCAGGGCGTGGCAGCCCGTGTGGATGCGGCACAGCGCGTGCAGCATTTGTCCGATGTGCTGGAGACGCTCACCGAGCCGCCTTTGCTGCTGGTGCTCGATGGCATACAGGACCCGCATAATCTGGGGGCTTGTCTGCGCAGTGCCGATGCGTTTGGCGTACATGCGGTGATCGCACCGAAAGACCGTGCGGTGGGTATCACGGCGACTGTGGAGAAGGTGGCCTGTGGTGCTGCGGAAACCGTACCCTATATCACCGTCACTAATCTCGCTCGTACCTTGCGTGAATTGAAGGAGCAGGGCATCTGGGTGGTGGGTGCGGCAGGTGAGGCCAAACAGGATTTGCACGGCTTCAAACACGCAGGCCCCCTGGCGATTGTGTTGGGAGCGGAAGGTGAGGGATTGCGTCGCCTGACGATGGAAACCTGTGACGAACTGGTGCGCATACCGATGCTGGGCAGCGTTGAAAGCCTGAACGTGTCGGTGAGCACCGGGATCTTTTTGTTTGAGGCAAGACGGCAAAGAGCGGCAGGAGGCTGATCAGCTGATCGAATCGAGCGACTGTTGCATTTTTGCAACGTTGCTTGCAACGTGCTTGTTTGATCGCGCTGTTGGGATAGAATGGCCGCGAAATACCGGCATTGAGTTGATTTATGTGTTATTAACTTTAGGGATTAAATCATGAAAAAAAGCACAATGACTATCGCCTTGGCAGCAGCGCTGTTGAGCATTTCTGTCGCACAAGCCAGTGAGTTTTCCGGCGGCTGGATTGGCGCCAAAGCGGGTAACAATCGTTCCAGCGTAACGGGTTTCGATACCAAGGGCGCAAATACATATGGCGCTGAAGCCGGTTACAACTGGGATGTAAACAGCTTGCTGCTGGGTGTGGATGGTTTTTTCGATTCCAATCGTCAGGCGGCTCATAATCCTGCACCATACAGCTACGGCAGCCGTATATATGGCCTGGATTTCAAGCTGGGCCTGCCTGCTGGTAACTGGCTGCCTTACGCCAAGCTGGGCTACGCGCGTACCAATGCGAATGGTTCTGCCAGTGCATTTGGCGGCAGTGGCGCACATCTGGGACTGGGCGTGGAATACAAGTTTGCAACTCACTGGAGCGTGGCTGGTGAATACACTACGGACAGCGCAAAAAATGCGGGCAGCAAGCTGACCAACAACAACCTCACCATTGGCGTGAATTATTACTTTGACACGCCTTATGTTGCGCCAGTTGTGGTGAAGGAAGAGACTAAGGCTGTTCCGGCTGCCGCGCCCAAGCCGGTTGTCGTGACGCCGCAGCCAGTTCCTAGGAAGGCGGTTTTCGCTGCGGATTCCTCTGCGGATTCCCTGTTCGATTTCGGCAAGGCAGACGTGAAGCCTTCCGGTAAAGCGGCGATTGACAAGTTTACTGCCGACCTTAAGGGCGCCGACTTTGAAGTCATCAAGGTAACGGGGCACACTGACCGGATTGGTTCGAAAGCTTACAATCAGAAGCTTTCGACGCGTCGAGCCGAAGCGGTCAAGGCCTATATGGTTGAATCTGCAGGAATCCCGGCAGACAAAATTGAGGCCACGGGTGTAGACGGATCATATCCCGTGACGAAGCCCGGTGAATGTAAAGGCAACAAAAAAACCAAGAAACTTATCGCCTGCCTGGCACCTGATCGCCGTGTAGAAGTCGAAGTTGCCGCTACGCGAACATCAAAGTAGTTTAAGTAGTTTTAGTATGTTCTGAAAAAGCGGGCTGGAAACAGCCCGCTTTTTTTTGTAACCGCGTATCGTCTGTGTAAATGGAATAAAATGCGCATCCTTAACGTATTCTTGTATAGCTATGAAACTGGCAATCGCACAAATTAACTGTGTCCTGGGGGACTTGACGGGAAATTCTGCAAAGATATTGCTTTATGCGGAACAGGCGCGGCTGCTCGGTGCGGAACTGATATTGACACCTGAGCTGAGCTTATGTGGCTATCCGCCGGAGGATTTATTGCTGCGGGCTGGCTTTTTTAAGTCTTGCGCGCAGGCGCTGAATGAGCTCGCGCAGAAAATTTCCGGTATAGCTGTAATCGTCGGGCATCCGCATGAAGTAGATGGGAAACGCTACAACGCCGCCTCATTGCTGAAAGATGGCTGCGTGGTGGCGACCTATTGCAAGCATTTTCTGCCCAACTACGCGGTGTTTGATGAAGAGCGTTATTTTGCTCGCGGCGTTACACCTTGCGTGTTTGAATTGGCTGGCATCCGTTTCGGAATTAACATCTGTGCGGATGTGTGGGAGCCTGAGGCCGCATCGCTCGCCAGAAATGCGGGGGCGCAGGTGTTGCTGGTGTTGAATGCATCGCCCTATGCGATGCAAAAACAAGAGTCGCGATATAAAACCCTGCGCCAGCGGATTGCCGAAACGGGACTGTCGGTGGTGTATGCCAACATGGTGGGAGGCCAGGACGAGCTGGTTTTCGACGGCGGTTCTTTTGCAATGGATCGCGCAGGTGCCATAACGGCTCAGGGCAGCGTTTTTTCGGAAGAATTATTCTTCATGGAATTGTCAGCTGATGCGCAGCCATCCGGAGACGTTGCCTTGATGCCGGAATTGGAAGAGAGTATTTATCGCGCCCTGTGCCTCGGCTTGACGGATTATATCGGCAAGAATGGTTTTTCGGGTGTGTTGCTGGGTTTGTCGGGTGGCATCGATTCGGCGCTTACGCTTGCCATCGCTGTGGATGCGCTGGGTGCAGATAAGGTTCATGCGGTGATGATGCCCTCGCCCTATACCGCGCAAATCAGCCTGGATGATTCGCGTGAAATGATAAAAATACTCGGGGTGCAATACGACGAATTTTCTATTGAACCGATCATGCAAGGCTATTTGGCGACGCTCCATGCAAGCTTCGCAGGGCGTGCAGCAGATACGACAGAGGAGAACTTGCAGGCGCGCATTCGTGGCAATTTGCTGATGGCCTTGTCCAATAAGCTAGGCTCGCTGGTGTTGACGACGGGCAATAAGTCGGAAGTGAGCGTAGGCTATGCAACCTTGTATGGTGATATGGCGGGCGGCTTCTCAGTATTAAAAGATGTCGGAAAAATGCTGGTTTACCGTCTGGCACGCTACCGCAATACGTTGGGCTATGTGATCCCCAAGCGTATCATTACGCGTGCGCCCAGTGCCGAATTGCGCCCGGATCAGACAGATCAGGATAATTTGCCGCCATACGAGGTGCTGGACGGCATCATGGAATGTTATGTGGAAAAGAATCTGCCCATTGCTGAAATTATTGCATGTGGTTATCTGGAAGCCGATGTGCGACGCGTAGTTCGTTTGATTCAAAGCAGTGAATACAAGCGCCGGCAGTCAGCCGTGGGGGTGCGGATTACCGAACGCGGCTATGGAAAAGATTGGCGCTATCCAATCACCGTGCGCTATCAGGACAGCTTCTGAAAATATTGTGCAGGCGTTGTTTGCCTGTCAAATAGATTAATCAAGTGGTTGTATCAGAAGGTCGGCTCATTCATCGGGCGTGGTCGAATATGCCCGGCACGCCTGAAAAAATTAAAGAATTGTGTGCTGCGGGTTATTGCGCTGTGGGCAATAACTCGCAGTATCTGCGGGATGTGCGGGTTAAATTGCCGGTTGAAAATTAACCGGCGATTTTCTGCCTTTCCTTCGGCTGTAATTTTTGCTATAATCCGCGCGGTTTTTAGATGGGCTTTGTGCCCGTTTTTTATTTGTGGGTCGCAAACATGGATGTAGTTAAGCTAGTAGAAATAACGGTGAGCGGTTTGGGTTATGAGTTGGTGGACGTCGAGCGCGCAGGCCGTGGTCTGTTGCGTGTGTTCATTGATAAGCCTGAAGGCATTGCTGTTGAGGATTGCCAGGTGGTCAGCAATCAATTGACGCGGCTGTTTACCGTCGAAAATATTGATTATGACCGGCTCGAGGTGTCTTCACCGGGGCTTGATCGTGCGCTCAAGAAAGAATCTGATTTCATTCGCTTCAAGGGTCAAAAAGCGCAGCTTAAGTTGCGTATGCCGATCGCCGCCCGTAAGAATTTTGTCGGGATTATCGGTGAGCTGAACGAGGGTGTGTTGCAAATGGATGTAGAGGGTGTTCAGGTCGAAATCGAACTGGCCAATGTGGACAAGGCACGCTTAGTGCCGACTTTTTAGAATTTAATGCTCGTCGCCCAAAAGCGAATAGCCGGAGAATGGTATGAGTCGTGAAGTTTTGTTGCTGGTAGATGCGTTGTCTCGTGAAAAGAACGTGGACAAGGAAATCGTGTTTGCCGCGCTGGAATCTGCGTTGGCTTCCGCTACCAAGAAGCGATTTGAAGACGAGGCCGATGTGCGCGTCGCGATCGATCGCAATACGGGTGAATTTGAATCCTTCCGTATCTGGGAAGTGATGGACGATGAAACGTTTGAAACGCCTGATCTGCATATCAAGCTGGAAGAAGCGCAAAAGCGCGATGCAAATATCCAGTTGGGCGAGTTTGTTGAAGAGCCGTTGGAGTCTGTCGACTTCGGACGTATCGGTGCGCAAGCGGCCAAACAGGTGATTTTCCAGAAAATCCGCGATGCTGAGCGTGAGCAGATATTGGCTGATTTCATGGATCGCAAGGAGCATCTGGTTTCCGGTACGGTCAAGCGTCTGGAACGAGGAAGCGCGATCATTGAATTCGGTAAGATCGAGGCGTTGTTGCCGCGCGATCAGATGATTCCTAAAGAAAATATGCGCATCGGGGATCGTGTCAGAGCGCATTTGCTGCGCGTTGATCGCGGTCCGCGTGGCCCGCAAGTAATTCTGTCGCGTACTTCGACTGATTTGCTGGTCAAATTGTTCGAGTTGGAAGTGCCTGAGATCGAAGAGAATCTGCTGGAAATCGTCGGCGCTGCACGCGATCCTGGTTCTCGCGCAAAGATTGCGGTGCAATCGCATGATCAGCGCATCGATCCTATCGGTACTTGCGTGGGAATGCGCGGTTCACGTGTGCAAAGTGTCACCAATGAACTGGCGGGTGAGCGTGTAGATATCATTTTGTGGTCTGAAGATCCGGCTACCTATGTTATCAATTCACTGGCTCCTGCAGAAGTCAGCAGTATCGTGGTGGATGAAGATCGCCACAGTATGGATGTGGTGGTTGAAGAAGAAAATCTGGCGCAGGCAATTGGTCGTGGTGGTCAGAATGTACGCCTGGCGAGTGAGATGACCGGGTGGGAACTTAACATCATGACCGTTGAACAGGCTCAGGAAAAGCATGATCAGGAATTCGTAAAGACACGCGCGATTTTCATGGAAAAGCTGGATGTGGATGAGGAAGTTGCTGATATTCTGGTGCAGGAAGGTTTTGCCACGCTCGAAGAAGTGGCATACGTTCCTGTTGAAGAAATGCTGGAAATCGAGACCTTCGACGAAGAAACGATCAACGAGTTGCGCAGTCGTGCACGTAATGCCTTGTTGAATGCGGCCCTGGTTAACGAAGAAAAGGTTGAGCACGGTATCGGTGATTTGCTCAAACTCGACGGCATGAATGATGAGTTGGCGCGGGTCTTGTCAGTAAAGGGCGTGACGACGCAAGAGCAATTGGCTGATCTGGATGTGGACGAGTTGGTGGAGTTGTCAGGTCTGGCAAGCGACGAGGCCAATGCGCTCATTATGGCAGCGCGTGCGCCCTGGTTCGTGTAACAAGCTTTTGAAAATGTAAGTGCGGTGAGCGGTCACGCAGTAGTTTGGCGTTAGTCGCTCAGTGGCCAATCGCCGCAGGAGGTTTTAATACTCCGTTGGTTAATGTGGAAGCGGGCATGGCGGTTTGGCGAGATATTGACCACAGGGCAATATCTCTGCGAGAATCGTTTGCATCATCGGGACGGCATTTGCCATGCCCGTTGGAGTTGTTTAAAGGATGGTAATGGGAAAATTAGACGTAACACAATTTGCGGCCGAGCTTAATCTGCCGGTAGCTTTGTTGCTGGAGCAGTTGCATGCGGCGGGTGGCAAGCAGTCAGATGCAGCAGATCAGGTCTCCGAAACAGACAAGGCGAAGTTGCTGGAGCATTTGCGTCAGGCACATGGTGCTGATCAGGCCGCCAAAAAAATAACGCTGACACGCCGTGAAACCACGGAAATCCAGAGTTCAGATAAGTCCGGACGGGCGCGTACCATTCAGGTGGAGGTACGCAAGCGTCGTATCGTCGCGCCGATGACTATCGAGTCGGTACAGGCTACCGCTCCTGTGGTGCTAACCAGCGCTGAACAAATTAAAGTGTTGGGCACTGCTGAACTGGATTCGCGTCAACAAGAAGCGAAATTGCAGGCAGAGCTGGCAGCGCGTCAGGAAGCCGAGCTGATCGCACGCCAGGCATTTAATAAGCGCCGTGCAGAAAAACTGGCTCAGGCAGAATTGCCCGTTGTCAAACCGGTTGTGCAGGCCCCTGTAAAGGAAGAAGCTGTTGCAGCGCCGGTTGCAGGCGCGCCAGGTTCAGCTCAGGTGGCTGTTGCAGAAAAGCCGGTAGCGGCTCAGGAAAAGGCGCAAGGTACCTTGCATAAGCCTGCGATGCGTCCTGGCGACAAAGTTATCCGGCCTGACAGAAAGCCTAAGGTTGAGACAGCAGCAGCGACGCCTGCCGCCCGCGAAGACAAGCCGGGTGGTAAGCGTGTGCCCGCCAAAACGACGACGCGCGTGCCTCCCAAAACGACGACCAAGGACAAGTCCTGGGCTCAGCCGGTTCGTGCGCCTAAGCATGGCCGACATGGCAAGCATGTGGCTGATGAAGCGGCTCATGCATTTACGTTGCCGACCGAAGCGGTGGTGCGTGAAGTGGCTGTTCCTGAAACCATCGTGGTTGCCGAGCTGGCGCAGAAGCTGTCTGTTAAAGCCGTCGAAGTGATCAAGGTGCTGATGAAGATGGGTATGATGGTTACCATCAATCAGGTACTGGATCAGGAAACAGCGATGATCGTGGTTGAAGAATTGGGCCACGTTGCCAAAGCAGCCAAGCTGGATGATCCGGACGCGTATTTGATGGATGATGAAGTGCATCACGATGTGGAGCCGGAACCTCGTGCACCAGTCGTGACTGTGATGGGCCACGTCGATCACGGTAAGACTTCATTGCTGGATTACATTCGTCGCACTCGTGTGGTATCCGGTGAAGCGGGTGGCATTACCCAGCACATCGGTGCATATCACGTTGAAACACCGCGTGGTATGGTTTCTTTCCTTGATACCCCGGGTCACGAGGCGTTTACCGCCATGCGTGCACGCGGCGCCAAGGCGACCGACATCGTTATTCTGGTGGTGGCGGCTGATGATGGCGTGATGCCGCAGACTAAAGAAGCGATCGCTCATGCAAGAGCCGGTAACGTGCCTATCGTGGTAGCGATTACCAAGGTCGACAAGGCTGATGCCAATCTCGAACGCGTCAAGCAGGAACTGGTATCCGAAGGTGTCGTGCCTGAAGACTGGGGTGGCGACTCGATGTTTGTCGAGGTTTCCTCCAAAACAGGTCAGGGTATCGATCAACTGCTCGAATCCATTTTGTTGCAGGCCGAGTTGATGGAATTGAAGGCGCCGCGTGACTGCAACGCCAAGGGTCTGGTTATCGAAGCGCGTCTTGACAAGGGTAAGGGGCCGGTTGCAACGGTTCTGATCCAGTCCGGTACGATGAAGCGCGGCGATGCGGTGCTGATCGGTTCGGTATTTGGTCGCGTGCGTGCCATGCTGGATGAAAATGGCAAGAGTATTGCCGAGGCAGGTCCGTCCATTCCGGTTGAAATTCAAGGTTTGTCGGAAGTGCCTGATGCAGGTGAATCGCTGATGGTGCTGACCGATGAGAAGCGTGCGCGTGAAATCGCATTGTTCCGTCAGGGCAAATATCGCGGCGTGAAGCTGGCGAAACAGCAAGCGGCTAAACTGGAAAACATGTTCGATCATATGGCCGAGGGTGAAGTCCGTACGCTGTCATTGATTGTGAAATCTGACGTGCAGGGTTCTGCCGAAGCGATTGCACAAACACTGCAAAAGCTGTCGACGGATGAAGTCAAGGTTAACCTGATACACAGCGGTGTCGGTTCGATCAACGAGTCTGACATCAATCTGGCGCTGGCTTCAAAGGCCATCCTGATTGGTTTCAACACCCGTACCGATGCGCCTGCACGCAAGCTGGCTGAATCCTGCGGCGTTCAGATACGCAACTACAGCATCATCTATGCGATGGCGGATGACATCAAGACTGCATTGTCCGGCATGTTGGCACCTGAGATGCGTGAAAGCATCCTGGGTATGGTTGAGGTGCGTCAGGTATTCGTCGTTTCCAAGATCGGTACGATTGCCGGATGTATGGTTCTTGAAGGTATTGTCAAGCGCGGTTGCAAGGTTCGCGTGATGCGCGGCAATGAAATGATGCATGAAGGCGAGCTGGATTCGTTGAAACGCTTCAAGGATGACGTGAAAGAAGTGCGCGCCAACTTTGAGTGTGGTTTGTCGATCAAGAATTTCAATGATCTTGAAGTCGGCGACAAGCTGGAAGTCTACGAAATCGTTGAGGTTGCACGTACTCTGTAATGGCTAATTTTGCGAGAACAGACCGTGTGGCGCAGCAGATGCAGCGAGAAATCGCGCAACTGGTGCGCCTCGAAATCAACGATCCGCGCGTGAAGCTGGTCACCATTACCGGCGTTGAAGTGGCCGGTGATTATTCACATGCCAAGATTTTCTTCACACGTATGGATGGAAAACAAGCGGAAGCGCAGGAGGGCCTGGATCGTGCCGCCGGATTCTTGCGTAGCCGTCTGGCGCGCAGCATCAAGCTGCGCATCATGCCGCAATTGCATTTCGTGTTCGACTCATCGGTCGAGCGCGGCAGTCACTTGTCGCAACTCATTGACAAGGCAGTAGCCAGCGATTTTAATCTTGACGAAAAGTAAACCGCAATTCAGGAATAAATGGCGCGCCATTGATGGCGTTTTGCTGTTCGATAAGCCACTCGAATTAAGTTCTAACGACGCGCTGCAGAAAATTCGCCGCCTGTTTCAGGCTGAAAAGGCCGGACATACCGGCACGCTCGATCCGCTGGCCACGGGCTTGCTGCCGATCTGTTTCGGTGAGGCGACCAAGTTCTCCAACGCCTTGCTGGACGCGGATAAATCTTATACCGCACTGCTGCGCCTCGGGCAGACCACCACGACCGGGGATGCGGAAGGTGAGATCACGGCTGAACTGCCTGTTAATTTCACACAGTCCGATCTTGACGCGGTTTTGGAGCGGTTTCGCGGTGAAATCCAGCAAATGCCGCCTATGCACAGCGCGCTGAAATTTCAGGGCAAGCCGCTTTATGAATACATCCGCCAGGGAATTACCATAGAGCGGCAACTGCGTACCGTGGTGATACACGAGTTGCTGTTAAATAGCTGGTCGGGCAATGAGATGGAGATTTCGGTACGCTGCAGCAAAGGCACTTATGTGCGCACGCTGGCAGAGGATATCGGTGCAGCGCTGGGTTGCGGTGCACATTTAATTGCCCTGCGCCGTACCGCGATTGCGCATTTCAAGCTGAGTGATGGTTATAGTTTTCAGCAGTTGGCCGATATGAGTGACGCTGCGCGCGATGCCTGCATATTGCCGCTGGTGAGCCTGATGCCGGACATGCCACAGTTGATTTTAGACGGGATACAGATCAAACGACTCGCACAAGGTCAGCGTCTGGGGCTGGATACCGGACTGCCTGATGGCAAGATTGGTTTATATGGACCGGACGGTTTTATCGGGGTCGGGTTGCAACAAGGTCGTCGCGTTGCACCTGACCGGCTTTTGTCGGGAGTGGCGAAACTGGCGGCTGTGATGGATTTGACAGAAGTGGTTGAGCAATAACAGTATTCAAGAGTACAATGTAGCACTTTTTTTAGGAGAGCAAAACCAATGGCAATTACCGCCGCGCAAAAAGCGCAAATCGTTACCGACTACCAACGTGCCGCAGCTGACACGGGTTCCCCGGAAGTTCAAGTAGCGCTGATCACAGCACGTATCACCTACCTGACTGACCACTTCAAGGATCACGCGAAGGATCACCATTCCCGTCGTGGTCTGCTGCGACTGGTTAGCCGCCGCCGCAAGCTGCTTGATTACCTCAGGACCAAGAATGAAGCGAGCTACCAAATTCTGATCAAGCGTCTGGCCATTCGTAAGTAGTTATATCAAGCGGGTCGCAATTGCGGCCCGTGTCATTTGACGGGAAGCTCGCGTAGCGATTCGTTTGCCCCTTCGACCGCTTGCGGGAGAGGGTTGGGGTGAGGGGAACGGGTATGGCGAGCTGTCAAAGGCGCCTATTTGCCATACCCGTTTACCCCGTCTATTTAGCGTGATGCGATTGCGCGTCATGCATGCCATAAGAGGTCTATCTTGAGTTATTTTAAGAAAACATTAGCGTTCGGTAAGCACCAGTTGACCATTGAAACCGGAGAAATCGCCCGTCAGGCGAGCGGTGCAGTTCTGGTTAGTCTGGATGACACCGCGGTTCTGGTTACTGTGGTCGGTCGTCGCGATGCCAAGCCGGATCAGGACTTTTTCCCGCTGACCGTGGATTATATGGAAAAGACCTACGCTGCCGGCAAGATTCCAGGCGGTTTTTTCAAGCGCGAAGGACGTCCAAGCGAAAAAGAAATTCTGACATCGCGTCTGATCGATCGTCCGCTGCGCCCGTTGTTTCCTGAAAGTTTCTACAACGAAGTGCAAATCGTCGCGACCGTCATGTCGTCCGACAGCGAGATCGATGCCGATATTCCGGCTCTGATCGGCGCGTCTGCTGCAATGGCGATCTCCGGTATTCCTTTCGACGGCCCGATCGGCGCGGCACGTGTGGGTTACTTTGATGGTCAATATCTGCTCAATCCTACCGCGACTGAGCTCAAGACTTCACAAATGGATCTGGTTGTCGCAGGTACAGACCGTGCTGTGTTGATGGTTGAATCAGAAGCGCAACAGTTGTCCGAAGAAGTGATGCTGGGCGCGGTGATGTTTGGTCACGAACAGATGCAGGTCGTGATTGCTGCGATCAATGAAATGGCCGATGCAGTTGGTAAGCCGACATGGGATTGGGTCGCTCCTGCCAAGAATGAAGCGCTGATCGCTCAGATCGCTCAACTGGCTGAAGCAGATCTGCAAAAGGCCTACGCAATTCGCTCCAAGCAGGCGCGCACCGATGCAATTTCTGCGATACACGCCCAGATGACGGCTGCAGTGTCGGATGAGCATGAAAAAAATCATGTCAACGAATTGTTCAGCGCGCTCGAAGCTAAAATCGTTCGCGGTCAAATCCTGAGCGGTGAGCCGCGCATCGACGGTCGCGATACACGCACTGTGCGCCAGATCACGATCCGCAACGGTGTATTGCCTCGCACGCACGGTTCTGCCTTGTTTACCCGTGGCGAGACACAGGCTATTGTCGTGGCGACACTGGGCAGCATGCGTGACGCACAGAAGGTTGATGCATTGCAGGGCGAGTATTCAGATCGTTTCATGCTGCATTACAATTTCCCTCCGTATGCAACCGGCGAAACCGGTCGTGTAGGCACGCCCAAGCGTCGTGAAATCGGCCACGGTCGTCTTGCCAAGCGCGCGTTGCTCGCCGTATTGCCTAAGGAAGAAGATTTTGGCTATGCGATTCGTATCGTGTCTGAAATCACCGAATCGAATGGTTCCAGTTCGATGGCATCTGTTTGCGGCGGTTGCTTGTCGATGCTGGATGCCGGCGTGCCTTTGACGGCGCATGTTGCCGGTATCGCGATGGGTCTGATCAAGGAAGGCAATCGTTTTGCCGTGTTGACCGATATCCTGGGCGATGAAGATCATCTGGGCGATATGGACTTCAAGGTGGCGGGTTCCGAAGCTGGTATCACCGCGTTGCAAATGGACATCAAGATCAACGGCATTACCCGTGAAATCATGCAGGCCGCACTGAGCCAGGCTCGCGAAGGCCGTATGCATATTCTGGGTCTGATGAAAGAATCCATGTCAGGCGTGCGCAGCGAATTGTCTGAGTTCGCACCGCGCATGATCAAGATGAAGATCAATCCTGAGAAGATTCGCGACGTGATCGGTAAGGGCGGTGCTGTTATCCGCGCCCTGACTGAAGAGACCGGCACAACGATCGATATCGACGATGCAGGTAATATCACCATCTCCAGCGTCAATGGCGAAGCGGGTGAAATAGCCAAGAAGCGCATCGAAGACATCGCCATGGATGTTGAAGTTGGCAAAGTTTACGAAGGTCCTGTCGTCAAGTTGCTCGACTTCGGCGCTTTGATCAATATTTTGCCGGGCAAGGATGGTCTGTTGCACATTTCCCAGATTGCACACGAACGCGTAAACAGCGTGGGCGACTACCTCAAAGAAGGTCAGGTCGTGCGTGTCAAGCTGCTGGAACTGGATGACAGGGGTCGTATGAAGCTCTCCATGAAGGCGTTGCTGCCAGCTCCTGAATTGGCTGGCGCATCGATTGCCGAGTAGTCGTATTTGATGTCAATAAAAAACCCGCCGCAAGGCGGGTTTTTTATTGTGCAAAATTGATAATTATTATTATTCAGCAGCAAATCTGCTGCGTATTAAGCTAGCCTGCCGCAATTGTCAGGAGTCAGTTGCGGACAATGTATCGTCATGCTGCCCTGACTTCGTTCAGAAGATCCGGGTGACGATCCAGCACCTTGAGCAGTTTGACCAGTGCCAAAGATGGTTTTGTTTTGCCGTTCTCATAACGCGAGAACGCATTTGCGCCACCACCAAAAATTTCAGCGGCCTCGCGCTGATCAAGTGCAAGCTTTTTGCGTACATTCGCAATAAATGCCGGGTCGACAATAGCGGCATTTATTTGCTTATTAAACGCCAACATTAAATCCATGGTTCTGCGGGATTCTGTCGCATCAAGAATCGATTCATCGCATGCAGGGCAGTACTCACCGGTCACGGCTGTAAGAACCGTTGATTCACCTTTGTAGGTGTAGGGTACGTCGCGTGTATCGTGCACCAGATTGGCAGCACCACAAGTCGGACATTTCATATTCATAGCTCCTTGAAAGAGACGATAAGCACGTTCTCTACGACGGTCAGCTTCAGATAAACCTCTCCAACGTTCGTAGTTGGGCGGTACACGTCTTGCCAGACTTTATGATCTGCGTGAGTAGTCATACTCTTGTAAAAATCAGACATCGTCAGAGATGTCACCACGGCAAGCATGCCGTCAAAATCAACTCCAAGTGCCGTAGCGCCTTCTCGTGCGGACTTCGTCGCCCGTACCTGCCCGGCTACAATCAGACCTTTAATAGCTGACAACTTGTTGTGAGGCACGCTCTTCTCCATGCGTGCATAGTAATCATGTTGGCTGTATTTGGCAAGTTGGTTAATTGCTAATGGCATGCATGGCAATTACCCACGTAAGCAGACGTGGAAATGAGCGGAACAAACCTGCTCCGTGGCAGGCCGGGTGGCAGACAGTCGGGGTTGAAATTACTCTGCCTGAAAACGGCCGCTGATGATGGACACTCACTCAGTTCCGGTCGTTCGCGATGGGGTGTTCAACTCTCCTGAGTTCGGCTAAATCTGCCGCTCGAATCTATCTGCGAAACTCGGAACGATTAAGTATCAAGATTGTCCCATTCATCTCCAAGAACCCAGCGAAGGGCAGAAAGCTTGCCGTTCAACAGACCCCATTCGAAGTCATCCCAGGGACCTGTATTTTCATACTTTGTTTCTACAGTTTTAGCAGCAGCCAAAGCTCCGGCCCAAATTCCTTCGTGAATCACATCACTGCCATAACGCTCCGTACCATCGGGAATTAATATAATCCTACCTGTCGCTATACCATGAGCTCTGTTGCAATGCCGGTTGTACCAAATCTTATCCGTAAGTTCATCCATCGCATTAAGTATCTCGAATAGCCCACGAGTCTCTTCTTCCCAAGCATACCCAGTCTCGAATTCAACTTCCTCCGGGTCGGCCAAGTCTGCCAAGGCAGCGCTTGGCGTGATGAAAAACAAGGTAGATACCTGATCAAAAATACTAGCCAAATCCGGATGTGGCTTGCGATGGTCGCTGTCCGAAAAATCGGTGTGATTAACCGTGATGAATCTAAAGGATTCATAATTGATAAGGTTTAATTGCCTGAACTCGTCGAAAATCTCTACTAGCACTGCATCGGCTACGCTGTTCTTGTTTTTATGGAACGGAGCAAATTTTGATATGGCTCGGTTAGCGGCCTTGACTTTGGCGGCATCTGACGCAACGACATTAATCGCATCAGCAAACAGAGCTTCAACACGGTCAATGGTCATGTAGTTTGCTTCAGATAGTATTGGCAAGCGGTGATTAACATCATTGATGATATCGATTGCCTGATGCTTATTTTCACCACCGAACGATTCGATGATTTCTTTAACGACTTTGCATTCCTGAGATAGGCGCTGACGTGTCTGATTAGCCACGCGATCTTTATTGCACTCGTACTCTTCTCTCACAATGTCCGGTAGAAGCAATCTTATAACTCCCTGCCCAGCAAGGTATTCAATAGCAGCTAGGATTGGGAGGTCGCTCTTCTTTGATGAAAGCTCAAGCCACACACAGGTATCGAGCATCAGTAGATGCATTGCCTCACCTCATTAATTTCATAGTAATTCTCGCGACTACGGTAGCGCCGCTTTTTCAATTATACCGGCGTGTGCATTGTGCGGGGGCAAGTCCTACATTCCAATATTTTTAAATGCGCGTCCGCATTTATGGTGGTTTGGGCAGGCTCGATTAACGGACTGCGAAACCGGATAGCGGTCATTTAAATCCTCTCCTTTTGCCACGCTGCCCCTGATAACAGGTCGTCACCGAAAAGTCGTGGCGCAAACTGATAACACAGTTTCATGCTAAGATTCGCGCATGAATACGCACCTATATGAAGAGCTTGAACACCTGAGTATCGCTGAAAAGCGCTCGCTCGGTGAGGCCTTGATTATCAGTGCAGAAAGCGAAGCGTTAGCGCCGCTTGTCACCGAAGCTCAGCGCACAGAGCTTCGTTCCCGTCTGGCTTATCACCGAGCCAACCCCGACGAACAGGGTATGACCTTTGCTGAGCTCAAGGCTAAGCTCCTGACCTCATCGCACTAGTCATGTTGTTCCGGGTCATCTTCAAACCTCTTGCCCAGGTTGAGGCGTCCGAACTTATCAATGGTATGCGCAATCGCTTGTCAAAAAATCTCTGAGAAATATTAATCATCACACTTTGTGTTATATTGTTGGTCGCAAGCAAGGGAGATGAGCTTGAAAGTCTTTAAAAATGCCTGGTTTGGGCGCTTTGCACGGAAAGAAAAAATCTCGGCTGATGCGCTTTGGGATGCTGTCGAGCGAGCGGAAAATGGTCATATCGATGCGGACTTGGGTGGTGGCGTTATCAAACAGCGGATTGCCCGTCCTGGCGAAGGTAAGTCTAAGGGCTACCGCAGCATCGTTATTTTTTGCAAAGGTGAGTTGTCGTTCTTCGTGTACGGCTTTTCCAAGAGCGAGCTCGGCAACATCCGCGAAGATGAAGAGGAGCAGTTCAAAAAAATGGCCAGACACGTTCTGTCACTGACGGAAGCCCGGTTGAATGAGTTGGTTGCAAACGGTCAATTTGAGGAGGTAGCAAAAAATGCCTAAAAAATACCGTAGTGATGCCTTGGCGGCAATCCATGAAACAATGGAGTCACTGCATGATGTCGGCGCTGTCAATAAGCAGACGATGCGCGAGTTTGACGATGCCTGTCTGACACCCATACACATACTTAGCCCTGATGAGATTAAGTCCCTTCGACTGCGTGAGCACATCTCCCAGCCTGTTTTTGCACGTTATCTGAACGTTTCAAAAAACCTGATTTCCGATTGGGAGCGAGGTGTGAAAAAACCGGGTGGTCCTGCCTTGCGTCTGTTGGCGCTGATTCAAAAGAAAGGACTCATGGCTATTGCCTGAATTCAGGCGTGGTACTTGATTCCAGTACACTCCAAAGCCATACGCCCCACTTTGCTCCGAATCCAATGGCCCAACTTACTCCCTCTCAACTCACCAGCCTGCGTGAAGATGGCGGGCTGTTTTTGGCGTGCGGGGGCAAGTCTCACATTCCAACATTTTTTAAAAGCGTCCGCATTTATGGTGGTTTGGGCAGGCTTGATTAACAGACTGCGAAACTGGATAGCGGTAATTTAAATCCTGTCCTTTTGCCACGCAGCCCCTGATAACTTGTCGTCACCGAAAAGCCGTGGTGAAAACTGCAAGTGCCAGGCAATTAAAAAACCCGCCGAAAGGCGGGTTTTTTAATTAATGCAAAATTGATAATTATCAATTATCAATTATCAATTGAAGTTACTTAGCCATTTGCTTTTCACGGATTTCATCCAATGATTTGCAGTCGATGCACTGAGTAGCAGTAGGGCGGGCTTCGAGGCGGCCTAGGCCGATTTCGATGCCGCAATTTTCGCAGTAGCCATATTCATCGGCCTTTATCTTGCCCAGCATCTCATCAATTTTCTTGATCAGTTTGCGCTCGCGGTCTCGGTTGCGCAGTTCCAGGCTGATGTCGGATTCCTGTGTGGCGCGATCGTTCGGATCGGCAAACACCGTTGCTTCGTCCTGCATGGTATGCACGGTACGATCGATGTCTTCACCCAGGCCTGACTTGATTTCCTGCAGAACCTGGCGAAAATGTTCGCGCTGATTCGGGTTCATGTAGGGCTCGCCTTCTGCAGCTTGATAGGGGGCGATGGGCTTTAGTGATGATTGCGACATTGCACTTCTCCGACGTGAAAAAATTAAAGTCCGCTTTAATACCAGAAAGCGGGTCAAAAAGCAACTTAAAAGCAGTTTAAAGCCGCTTTATCGGTTTGCGAGCAGTAAAAACAGGCTGGGGCGCTTATTAAGTTGTGGTGCAGGTTGTGATTTCCATTGCGCGATGGTGCGTGTCTGTATTTGCTCGGAGGCCAGGCTGACATCGGTTGCGACACACAGCTGCGTCTGCGGTTTGCACTGGGCGAGCAGGGCTGCGAACAGCTTGTCATTGCGGTAAGGCGTCTCAATGAACATCTGTGTCTGGTGACGGCTGGCTGATTCCGTTTCCAGTGCGGAGATGGTCTTGTTTCTCTCAGCTTCTGCTATCGGCAGGTAACCATGAAAGGCGAAGCATTGTCCATTCATGCCTGATGCCATCAGCGCCAGCAAGATGGAGGAGGGGCCGACCAGCGGGATTACGCGTATGCCTTTGCGATGTGCAAGGTTGACAAGTGTCGCGCCAGGGTCGGCGATGCCGGGGCAGCCTGCCTCGGAAATGATGCCAACGTCATGACCTGCCAGCAACGGGGCCAGCAGGTCAGTCAGTTCTGAGGCCGCGGTGTGCTCGTTGAGTGTGGCAAAGTGAAGCGACTGTATCGGTTGTTCGTGCTTGAGTGCCGAGAGGAATTGCCGCGCAGTCTTGGCTTGTTCCACCACGTAATGCTGCAAGGTGCGCGCAATGTTGATCACGTGCTGGGGTAACACCTGGGAAGCTTCGGTGTCACCCAGTGTGCAGGGAATGAGGTACAGTGTGCCGGGTTTGATAGTCATTATTTATTAATTCTTGCTTGGCAAGACCTGTTTCCTCTCTGCCCGCATGCGGGAGAGAGCTAAGAGAGAGGGTGGGGCTACTGATATAAGGTGCTGCATGGCTCGTCAGAATAATTTTACGTTTTCGCGGCGCAGCATTTCAATCAACAAAATCAGCGGCAGGCCGATCAGTGCATTGGGGTCGTCGCCCGTCATCCTGCTCATCAGCGCGATACCCAGGCCCTCCGATTTTGCACTGCCGGCGCAATGGTAGGGTTGCTCCTTGAGTAAATAGCCCTCGATTTCCTCATCGCTCAACTCGCGCAGGGTGACCCGGTTCTCTGCTACTTCGGTCTGCATGTGACCTGTGCGGCTGTTGAGCAGCGTCAGTGCAGTATAAAAGCAGGTGGTCTTGCCGCGCATCGTGCGCAGTTGCCTGACCGCATTGTCGTGGGTGAGCGGTTTGCCGATTTGTTGACCCTCGAGCAGGGCTACCTGATCGGAGCCGATAATCAGGGCGTCAGGATAAGCGGCAGCGACTGCATGCGCTTTTTCACGGGACAGGCGTTGTGACGTCGCTTGCGCTGTTTCATCGGGCAGGGGCGTCTCGTCTACATCGGGGGCTGCCGTGATAAAGGGTATCTGTAAGCGTTTGAGGAGTTCGCTGCGATAGAGTGAGGTCGAGGCTAATACAAGCAACTGAGAATTCAATACTATTTCCTTTAACGTTCAAAGAACCGTAAACCGTAATTTTCCGGCGGGCGTTGGTGGTTATCTTGCCGAAATGTACCCGTAAAGCTATCCCTGTACAATCATTACACGGTTTTTTTCATTATTTTCAACAGGATTTTTGACAGAGTGCCGCGAAAAATATATCATGCGCGGCTCATGTACGCACGCCCTTTCATCGATAGCCTGGATTTTGCCGCAAATGGCAAGCAAATAGACGCGCAAGTGCCTGTTAGCGAATTGCCGCGCCTGCTGGATTTGCTGGATAATCCTCAGGGAATGCTGCATTATACCTTGCAAGGTGGACTGGATAATCTGGGGCGTCCTGTATTGGATGTCAGTATAGATGGCTCCTGTCAGTTGCGTTGCCAGCGCTGTCTGAGCGGGCTGGATTATGCGATACAGCATGAGGCGCGACTAATGTTGTGCGATCAAGCCAGTCTGGACGTATTGGAAGACGAGGAAGAAGATTTTGATGGAATTCTGGCAGATGCACATTTAGATGTGCTGGCTCTGCTGGAAGAAGAAATTCTGTTGACTCTGCCAATCGCACCCAAGCATGACCTGGGCGCTTGTCAGGTGGCAGAGGGTAAAAATAAGCAGGAGGGGGAACCTCATCCTTTTGCTGTTTTAGAGAAATTGAAACGTAATTAATTAGATTTATCCAAGGAGTAATAGCATGGCAGTTCAGCAGAATAAAAAATCCCCATCCAAGCGTGGTATGCATCGCGCCCATGATTTCCTGACTACACCGGCTTTGGCGATTGAGCCGACAACAGGTGAGAATCATCTGCGTCATCACATCAGCCCAAGCGGTTACTACCGTGGCAGAAAAGTAGTGAAGACCAAGGCTGACTAAGTCTTCATTAAACGCAGCCGACTGTAATGGTCGGCTGCGTTTTCATTTCTATCGGATTTAGATTTTCTGAATTCATCGCCAAGGATCACTTAGTGGATGTCACATTAGCTATTGATGCGATGGGAGGCGACCACGGCACTGCGGTCACCCTGCCCGCCGCTGTTGAGTATCTGAAGCAGTACCCTCGCGACTCCATCATTCTGGTGGGTAACCCCGATACGATTAAAGCGAACCTGCGTACCCTGGGAGTTGATCCTGTGGACGGGCCGTTCGGTGTTCGCCTGCGCGTTCATGCGGCCTCCGAAGTGGTGGGCATGGATGAACAGCCGCAGTCTGCATTGCGCGGGAAAAAAGATTCTTCGATGCGCGTGGCCATCAACCTGGTCAAAAGCGGTGAGGCATCGGCGTGTATCAGTGCGGGAAACACCGGTGCGCTGATGGCGACGGCGCGTTACGTGCTCAAAACCATCCCGGGCATCGACAGGCCGGCCATCGCGTCGTATTTGCCGACCAAAAAGGGTCAGGTCTGTATGCTCGATCTGGGCGCCAATACCGATTGCACCGCCGAACATTTGTTGCAATTTGCGATGATGGGAGCCACGCTGGTCACGGCGCTGGAGCACAAGCCTAATCCTACCGTCGGTTTGCTGAATATCGGCTCTGAAGACATCAAGGGCAACGAGGTGGTCAAACAGACCGCGCTGTTGCTGCGCGCCAGCGACCTTAACTTCTACGGGAACATCGAGGGTAACGACATCTTCAACGGTGTCACCGATCTGGTGGTGTGCGATGGCTTTGTCGGCAATGTGGCGCTGAAGACCGCCGAAGGGGTCGCCAAGATGATGGGCGGCTTTTTGAAGGAAGGTTTCGGGCAGAATCTGTACACCAAGCTCGCAGCCCTGGTCTCACTGCCGGTGCTCAAAGCATTCAAGCACAGGCTGGATCACAGACGCTACAACGGCGCCAGTTTCTTAGGTCTCAAGGGCATCGTGGTGAAGAGTCACGGTTCTGCGGATGTGTTCGCCTTCCGTTGCGCCATCGAAAAAGCGGCCGAGGAAGCCCGTGCCGGTATGTGGCAGCAAATCAGTGTGCATATTGAAAAGTGGCACCATGAACGTCAAAATACCCCGCAGGGAGAGTCCTGATGCACTCAAAGATTATCGGCACCGGTAGTTACCTGCCATCCAAAGTTCTGACCAATTTCGATCTGGAAAAGATCGTCGACACGACTGACGAGTGGATCGTGTCGCGCAGCGGCATCCATGAGCGGCATATCGCGGCAGACGGTGAAATGACCAGTGACATGGCTTTGCAGGCGAGCCTGCGTGCCATCGAGATGGCCGGCATTGCGGCTTCCGACATCGATTTGATTATCGTCGCCACCACCTCGCCTGACAAAATGTTTCCCAGTACCGCCTGCATTCTGCAGGACAAGCTCGGCATCCAGAATGGCGGCGCGGCATTCGACATGCAAGCGGTGTGCGGCGGCTTTGTCTATGCACTGAATACCGCCGATCTCTACATACGCGGCGGACAGGCAAAGACCGTGCTGGTGGTAGGCGCTGAAATCATGTCGCGCATGCTGGACTGGAGCGATCGCACGACTTGCGTGTTGTTTGGCGACGGTGCGGGTGCGGTGATTTTGCAGGCCGCCGCTACGCCCGGTATTCTGGCCAGCAAGCTGCATTCCGATGGCCGTCACCACGCCTTGTTAAGGGCGGACGGCAATATCAGCAACGGCGTGGTGCAGGGCGATCCGTTCATCAAGATGGAAGGCCAGGCCGTATTCAAGTTTGCCGTCACGGTGTTGAGCCGCGTGGTCGACGAAGTGCTGGCTGAAACTGGCATGCAGGGTTCCGACATCGACTGGCTGGTGCCGCATCAGGCCAACATTCGCATCATCGAAGCCACTGCCAAAAAGCTCGGCTTGAGCCTGGATAACGTGGTGGTCACCGTAGCCAACCATGGCAATACCTCGTCGGCGTCAATTCCGCTGGCATTGGACGTCGCCGTGCGGGATGGCCGCATCAAAGCAGGGCAAAACGTGTTGCTCGAAGCGATTGGCGGCGGCTTTACCTGGGGTGCGGTGCTGCTGCGCTGGTAAAGGCAGTAGATAGACGCTAGTCGATAGACGTTAGTTGGAGATGTCCGCTACGCGGCCTTTTCACTCAAAAACACGAGCGCTTGTGCGACATGTTTTATGGGAATGCCCTTGCGGCATTGACTAGCTACTAACGACTAGAGGCTAACGACTGTTTTTAGCGACTAACTACTCACGACTAACTACTCTGAACTGTTTTTTCCTATGACTAAATTCGCTTTTGTATTTCCAGGACAAGGTTCGCAATCGCGCGGCATGATGAGCGGTTATGCCGATTTTGCTGCGGTGCGCGACACCTTTACTGAAGCCTCCGATATCCTGAATCAGGATCTGTGGCAACTGGTCAGTGAGGGCACTGACGCTGAGCTGAATGCCACCGTTAACACTCAGCCGATCATGCTGACCGCCGGTGTCGCAGTCTATCGCGCATGGCAGTCACAGAACGGTGCGCAACCAGCCATGATGGCGGGGCACAGTCTGGGCGAATACACCGCTCTGGTCGCGGCAGGCGCCTTGAGCTTTGCCGATGCGCTGCCGCTGGTGCGCTACCGCGCCCAGTGCATGCAGCAGGCAGTGCCTGAAGGCGTGGGCGGCATCGCGGCGATTCTGGGTCTGGATGATGAGACGGTGCGCGCGGTGTGTATCGAGGGCGCGCAGGGTGAAGTGCTGGAAGCGGTGAATTACAATTCGCCGGGCCAGGTGGTGATTGCGGGAAACCGCGCGGCAGTCGAACGCGGCATGGAGCTTGCCAAGGCTAAAGGCGCCAAGCGCGCGATCATGTTGCCGATGAGCGTGCCATCGCATTGCAGTCTGTTGAAGGGCGCGGCGGAGCAGTTGCGCATCTACCTTGCCGACGTGGCTGTTGCTGCGCCAGTCATTCCTGTGTTGCATAACGCGGATGTCGCGGCTTACATTGATGGCGATCGTATCCGCGATGCGCTGGTGCGCCAGTTGTATTCGCCGGTGCGCTGGGTCGAAACCGTGCTGGAATTCGGTAAGCAGGGCATCACGCACAACGTCGAATGCGCACCGGGCAAGGTTCTGGCTGGCCTCAACAAGCGCATCGATTTGAGTCAGCAGGCATCAGCCATCAACGATGACGCAGCCCTGACACTGGCTTTGACTACTTTTGCATAAGGAACAGAACATGACATTACAAGGACAAATCGCACTGGTGACCGGTGCTTCTCGCGGCATCGGCCAGGCTATCGCACTGGAACTGGGTAAACAGGGCGCGACCGTGATCGGTACGGCCACCAGCGACAAAGGGGCGGCCGCGATCAGCGACTATCTGGCAGCGGCAGGCATCAAGGGGCAGGGTTATGCGCTGAACGTCAATGACGTTGCGCAGACTGAGCTTGTGCTGACTGAATTGCGCAAGCAATACGGTGAGATTTCGATCCTGGTGAACAACGCCGGTATCACCCGCGACAACCTGCTGGCGCGCATGACGGATGATGAATGGGATGATGTCATCGCGACCAATCTCAAGTCGGTGTTCCGTTTATCACGCGCCGTGTTGCGCGCGATGATGAAGGCCCGTGGCGGGCGCATCATCAGCATCTCCTCCGTGGTCGGCAGCATGGGCAACCCGGGACAGGCAAACTACGCCGCATCCAAGGCCGGCATGATCGGTTTCACCAAGTCGCTGGCCCAGGAGATCGGCAGCCGCAACATCACCGTAAACTGTGTATCTCCGGGTTTTATCGACACCGACATGACACAGGGCCTGGGCGAGGAACAACGCGCCCAGTTAATCCAGCATGTGCCGCTCAAACGCCTGGGTCAACCCGCTGACATCGCGGCAGCGGTGGGCTTTCTGGCAGGTCCAGGTGCCGCCTATATTACCGGTGTCACGCTGCATGTGAACGGCGGGATGTACATGGAGTAGGTGAGGCGGGCAGTTATTCTGTCTGGCCGTCGGTGATTCGTTCGGATTTCTGATTTTCACTGCAAAAGTAAAAAGCCTCTGATTTCAGAGGCTTTTTTATGCCCGTCGACATTGCATTGCACGGGTTGCCGGTGTGCAACTGACCTGTCCGCCAAATGCGAAAGTTGCCCCTGATGGCACACGTTAACGCTTATACTTGGCACACCGATAATTGTCTATAAACCGCCATGCTGCTCAATTGCGTTGCCTACCAGAATGGCGTCAAACTCGCCGACCTTGCCATCGAAGAAATCAGTGATTACCTTGAACGGGGCGATTGTTTCGTTTGGGTTGCGCTGAAGGATACGACCGAGGCTGAACTCGAAAAAATGCAGGAAGAATTCGGCTTGCACGATCTGGCTATCGAGGATGCGCGCCACGGACACCAGCGTCCCAAGGTCGAGGAATATGGCAACACGCTGTTTGTGGCGATGCACCTGGTGGAGACCGTCGATTCTGCAATGACGGTCGGTGAAGTCAATGTCTTCGTCGGCAGTAATTTTATCTTATCCATCCGCAACCGCAGCAGCCAGAATTTTCTGGGCGTACGCGAACGCTGCGAACGCGAACCGGAATTGCTGCAACTGGGTTCGGGTTTTGTGCTTTATGCCCTGATGGACGCCGTGGTGGACGGTTATTTTCCGCTGATAGATGCGCTGGAGATGGAGCTTGAATCCATTGAAGAACACCTGTTCGACAAGGGGACAACCCTGAGCAATATTGCGCAGCTCTATGAACTCAAGCGCAAGACAGCCGTGCTCAAACATGCCGCCATGCCGTTGATGGAAGCCACCGGAAAGCTGCACGGCGGGCGCGTGCCGCCGGTTTGTGTCAGTACTCAGGAATACCTGCGCGATGTCTTTGACCATCTGACGCGTATCAATGCCAAGATAGATGCCGTGCGCGACACCATTACCACCGCAATTCTGGTCTGCCAGTCCACCGTATCCATCGAGCAAAACGAAGTCAACAAACGTCTGGCTGCCTGGGCCGCTATTTTCGCCGTCGCGACTGCCTTTGTCGGCATCTGGGGCATGAATTTTCAGCACATGCCTGAATTGAAACTGGAGTACGGCTATCCGATGGCACTGCTGACGATCACGACGGTTTGCGGGTTTTTATATCTGCGTTTCAAGCGATCCGGCTGGCTGTAATTCTTTCCTGCTGCCGCAGGCTGTCCATTCCTGTGCCAGACTGAATCCCACTGCAAGCAACGTTGGCCCGATGAAAACGCCGACGAAGCCGAAAGTGAGCACACCGCCCATTACACCGAATAAAATCAGGATAAATGGCATCTTGCTGCTGCGGCTGATAAGCAACGGTTTAACCACGTTGTCCACGCCGCTGATCAGGAACAATCCCCACAGCAGCATGAAAATTCCCCATCCTGTGTTGCCCTGGTAGAACAGCCAGATGGCCGCAGTGCCCCATATCAGCGGAGGCCCGACTGGAATCAGGGAAAACAGGAAAGTCGCAACGCCAAGCAGCAATGCTGCCGGCACCCCTGCGATGGCGAAACCGATTGTGGCTACGAAACCCTGCGCCAGACCTGTTCCCAATAGCCCGTACATGACGCCACGCACGGTGTTATTGATGATGCCGAGCACATTAGCCGCAAAGCTTCCGAGCAATCGATCCATCGCCGCATTGATAAAACACATCAACGCTGCGCCATCGCGATAGAAGAAGAAACAGACGAAGGCGGCCAGACTCATTTGCATGACACCTTGTCCCAGCAGGATTCCGCCCGCAAGCAGAAAATCCCTGGAAGGTTCCAGCAAACGTTTCGCAAGGGCTAACATTTCGTTCCTGTTGGTGGCAATCAAGTGCCAATATGCTTCGAGTGATGCACCGACAACGGGCATCTTGCCAAGCCAGGCCGGGGGTTCTATGGAGCCGGTCTCGACGGCCTGTCTGACGCTGTCGTAAAAAGCGGTAACGTTATCGGTCAGACTGTATGCCGCCAGTGCCAGCGGCAGGATCACCAGCAGTGTCAGGAACAGCGTCATCGTGAACGCGGCTGCGTTTTGTCTGCCTTTCATCCTTCGCAACAACCAAAGATACAGAGGCCAGGTCGAGACACACACCACGGCGGCGAGCATCATCGCGGCCAGGAATGGCCTCAGCACCAAAAAGCAACCTGCCACCAGGATAAACATGACGGCAAGTTGAGCGAAATATTCGAAGCGTTTTTCCATAAAGTTGTACCCTTTCCTAACTCGGGGAACCAAAATCCCCAATCAGGTATTCTTTAGTAAACCGTTAATAGAAATTGGCAATCTATCCAGCGCCAGCGGCAAATAAATCAAGTCCAGGTTTTCTCACGGTGAGCACGATTCTGGCGGTATCCAATTTTCTGGATGGATAAGCTAGCGTGCTTTATCCGGATTATGCCGCAAAGTCTTTCAGGGTATATTTTCAAAAGGCTTAAATCTTTTCAGGCATAGCACAACCCATCCCCGAGCTTGCCGCGGCAACAGCCTTTCTGTGCGTATGACAGCATGATGCGCCTGGCATTTCAATAACCCTCTGCTGAAAGCTTATGCTGATTTGTCTTTTCTTCATTGTGTGGACGGAGCATGATAACCGCTTGAAGGAGATGCTGATGGATATAAGGAAAA
>JAUSNM010000032.1 GCA_030645535.1 Gallionella sp.
GCTTGGTGTTCTATTGCAACATCGAAACATCCGACTGCTATACGTATGCGTTCATCCGCAGGGGTAGGGATACTGGAGCAATGCTCGTTAATCCAGCAGACTACTTCTTGAAGTGCTATATGTTCATCTTCGGGGCTCAGCATTGCGGATACACCGTAAGTCGTTTCGATAGTGAAATCATACGGTAAAAACTATATGGCTGGTTTAAGCGGGGCTTTGGCTGTCTGCTGTGTGGGTGCGGCGTGTGGGTATAACGTGTGGGTGAGGTAAATTAGACTACTTACTAACTGACTGTTTCTATTAATAAATAAACCGGTTTTATCAACTGGCGGAGAAGGGGGATTGTTCGGCTTTCGCGTTGCATCCTCGAAAGCCTCATCCCTCGCTGTGCTCGGGACCGCCCTTTGGGCGTCCTGCGCAAGCTCCGCTTGCTGGTCGAACCCAAGGGTTCTCATCCCCCTGATGTGAAAAAGGACACCCTTGCGAGTGTCCTTTTTGATTCTGGCGGAGAAGGGGGGATTCGAACCCCCGTTGGGATATTATCCCAAACACGCTTTCCAGGCGTGCGACTTAAACCGCTCATCCACCTCTCCGAAGGGGGCGCAGAATAAACCAGATCGCTGTTTAGTGCAATCGGTATGTGAAATATTCGAATTTAAAAGTTGTCTCTCCACTCACGCAAGGCGGTGAAGACGGCAAGTTCCGAGGTGTCGCGCAGGCCGTGCCGTTGCAGGCTGTTGATTATTTCGGGTTCGGTGCAGCGCAGAAACGGATTGGTGGCCTTTTCAAGCCGCAGCGTGGACGGGACGGTGGACAAGTTCGCCGCGCGCAGTTGCCGGGTGTCGGCAATGCGTTGTTGCACGGCGGGATTTTCTGGTTCGCAGATTGCCGCGAAGCGCAGATTGGATGCGGTGTATTCGTGAGCGCAATACACAAGCGTCGTGTCGGGAAGCCGGGACAGGCGCTGCAATGAATGGTGCAGTTGTGCGACGGTCCCTTCAAAATTTCTGCCGCAGCCCGCACCAAACAGCACATCGCCGCAGAACAGGATTTGGGGGGATGCGCCCGCTGCAAAAAATGCCAGATGGTCGTCGAGGTGGCCGGGGACTGCCAGTACCTCAAACGTCAATCCGAACGCGTCCAGTATGACTTGTTCACCGTCCTGCCGGTCATGGCTGATGTGCGGATTTTGTTGATGTCGTCGTCCGTACACCGGCACGTTGTATACTGCGCGCAATTTTTCGATGCCGCCGATATGGTCATGATGGCGATGTGTGCATAAAATGGCGGTCAGGGTAATGTTCTGTTCAGTCAGGAACGCCAGCACGGGCGCTGCATCACCCGGGTCCACCACAACGGCCTGACTGTCGTTATGGATGGCCCAGATATAATTGTCCTGCAGTGCGGGGATGGCGGTAATTTTGTACATGGGGAAATGAAAGTTGAGCGATGTCGAATTGTAATTCAACGGCGCGAAGTTTGAGCGAGTGGTTTGCCACCGAGCAGGGCGGCTATGTGCTTGAGCGCGAGCAAGCCTGGTTTGATCGCACCGTGAACGATATCTTCGGCTACAACGCGCTGCAACTTGGTTTGAGCGAACATGATCTGCTGCGCAACAGCCGCATTCCGTTGCGTTTTACCGGCGAGGACAAGCCTGGCGCTGCGGTGAAATTGTGTGCAGAGGAATTGCCGTTCGACACCGGCAGTCTGGATCTGGTGCTGTTGACGCATATGCTGGAATTTTCCGAACAGCCACATGCGATTTTGCGTGAGGTCGAGCGGGTGCTGATGCCGGAAGGCAGTCTGGTTATCAGCGGCTTCAATCCACACAGCCTGTGGGGGCTGCACCGTAAACTGGTCAGGCAGCGGGGTTATCCCTGGTGTGGCCAATTTATCGCGCTGTCACGCCTCAAGGATTGGCTGGCCCTGCTGGGGTTTGAAGTGGTGGCCGGGCGCTTCGCCGCTTATGCGCCGCCGTTTCAGCAAGGAAAATGGCTGGGGCGCAGCGATTTTATGGAGGCGGCAGGCGATCGCTGGTGGGCGGTGAGCGGTGGCGTTTATTTTTTGCATGCGATCAAGCGCGTGCCGGGGATGAGGCTGATCAAGCCGAGATGGAACGAGAATCTGGTGAAAAAATTGCTGCCGGTCGCGCCCAAACTGAATAACACGCAATGCAACTCCGATTCAGCCCGCCCCCGAATGGGGGTGTCAGGGGCAAGCAGGCCTGACGAAAATATTAAGTGAAGAATAAACATGAATAAAGAAACTGTAGAAATTTTTACCGACGGTGCTTGCAAGGGCAATCCCGGTGTGGGCGGCTGGGGCGCGTTGCTGCGCACGAAAGGCCATGAGCGCGAGCTGTTTGGCGGCGAAGCGCTTACCACCAACAATCGTATGGAGCTGATGGGCGCAATTTCCGCGCTCGAAGCGTTGACCCGCAATTGCCATGTGAAGCTGCACACCGATTCCAAGTATGTGCTTCAGGGCATCACCACCTGGCTGGCTGGCTGGAAGCGCGCGGGCTGGAAGACGGCAAGCCGTCAGCCGGTAAAAAACGAGGACTTGTGGCGCAGACTGGATGCCGCGGTGGTGCAACACGAGATCGAGTGGATCTGGGTCAAGGGGCACTCCGGACATGCCGGGAATGAGCACGCCGATGTATTGGCGAATCGGGGCGTCGCTATGATACAACAGCAGGGCAGGGGGTTACTCTGATGCGCAAGATTGTGCTGGATACCGAAACCACCGGGCTGGATCCTAAAAAAGGTCACAGAATCATAGAAATAGCCGCGATCGAGCTGGAAGGACGCAAAGTCTCCAAGCGACATTTCCATCATTATCTGGATCCCGAGCGTGAAGTGGACGAGGAAGCAGCTCGCGTGCACGGCTTTACCTGGGACATGCTGAAAGGCCGTGCCAAGTTCGCTGACATTGCGGTAAGCTTTGTGGAATTCGTCGAAGGGGCGGAATTGATGGCGCATAACGCGCCGTTTGATATGAGCTTCATCAACAACGAACTGCGCCTGCTGGGACTGCCGCCGTTGCAAAATCCGGTGGTGGATACGCTCAAAATAGCGCGAGAAATGCACCCCGGCAAAAAGAACGGTCTGGATGCGCTGTGTAGTCGTTATGAAATAGATAACACGCACCGCACCTTGCACGGCGCGCTCTTGGACACCGAGCTGCTCGCCGAAGTGTATTTTGCGATGACGCGCGGACAGGAGAGTCTGCTGGGTGATGATGCAGCCCCCGCAATCCGTCAGCCTGCCATCTTGAGCACCGATGCATCCCGGCCGAAACTGCGCATTTTGCTGCCCAGCCCTGAAGAGCTGATCGTGCATGCACAGCAACTGCTCGATATCGACAAGGCCAGCAAAGGTTCGTGTCTGTGGAAACAACTGGAGGCGGCAGCGTGAACATCTGGACACGCCGTTTAGCGCTTGGTGCGGGCGTACTGGCATTGCTGTACGCATCAGCCTGCGGCTATATGTGGGCGACGCAGATGGAGCACGTGTTCGAGCCAAAAGCCGGGTTGCAAACCACGCCTGATCGCATGGGAATGAAGTATGACGAACTGCGCATCCCGGTGGGGCACGGTGCAGACCAGGGCGAACTGTATGTCTGGTGGGTTCCGTCTGAAAAAACAGACGCGCCGACGATCCTTTATCTGCACGGCAATGATCGCAACCTCAGCAACAATCTTGAGCACACGCAACGGCTGCATAACTTGGGCTACAACGTGCTGGTGGCGGATTATCGAGGCTATGGCAAGAGCCGTGGCGGCAAGCCCAGCGAGAAAAAGGTCTATGAGGATGCGGAAGCCGTCTGGCAATACCTGGTCAAACGGCGCGATGTAAAACCTGGCAAAACCTTCATCTACGGGCATTCGCTGGGCGGGGCGATTGCGATCAACCTGGCTGTGCATCACCCTGAGGCTGCCGGCTTGATTACCGAAAGCACATTCACGTCGATGCGGGCGATGGGCGAGAAGGAATATGCTTTTTTGCCGGTGGACTGTTTGCTTAACCAGCGTTTCGAATCGCTGCAAAAAATCCCTGACCTTAAGATACCCCTGCTGATAATACACGGCACATGGGACATGAGAGTGCCTGTGGACATGGTCAAGCAACTTTATGCAGCAGCCCCGCAACCCAAGCAACTGCTCCTGATTGAAGGCGGCGAACACAATAACAGCAGTGCTGTAGGCTGGATCGAATACCGCGACGCAGTGACGGCTTTCGTCAGACAAAACGCGCACTGACTTAAAAAAGACAATATAATCCGCAAATTACGCCAGTCTCAACAAGTTTTTCGGCGTTGAACTAATGCGCTTACTTAATACTTAACAACCCCTTTTCGGGGATTACGGAACAAATATGAAATCAGATGTAATCATTATCGGTTCAGGCGCAGCAGGCCTGATGTGTGCACTACAAGCCGGGCAGCGCGGTCGTTCCGTGGTGCTGCTGGATCACGCCAAGAAGCTTGCGGAAAAGATCCGCATCTCAGGCGGCGGGCATTGCAACTTCACCAATATCAATACCAAGCCGGACAATTTTATCTCCAGCAACCCGCATTTTTGCCGCTCGGCACTGGCACGCTACACACCGAATGACTTCATCGCGCTGCTGCAAAAGCACAACATCGGTTTTCACGAGAAAACGCTCGGACAATTGTTCTGCGATGAGGAATCCGAAGTGATCATCGCGATGCTGCGCACTGAGTGCGATGCGGCAGGTGTGAAGCGTTTCATGAGCTGTGATATCGAAGAAATCAAGCATACGCCTTATGCTGCGGATGCAGGCAT